>JAYEKB010000235.1:16036-26135 GCA_034660835.1 Thermodesulfobacteriota bacterium | reverse complement strand
ACCATTGACTGCGGATACATTTACGACCCCGACCGGGGTGATCGCAAAGGAAAGATTGCAAAAGGCGTAGCCTTTGACGATCTGCCCGATGACTGGCGCTGTCCAAACTGCGGCGCCAGCCGTAAGGCCTTCCGCCCCCTTGCCGGACCCGGATCTACAATTGCAGAGGGTATTTGACCTGCTCGCGGAGGAAAAGGAAAAAACATGTCTCAGCCCGAAGAAATGTACCAGTGCCAGACCGTGAACTGTGGATATATTTTTGATCCTGATAGAGGTGAACGAAAAGGCAAAATCAAAAAAGGAACCGCTTTTAAAGATATTCCCGATGACTGGCGCTGTCCGGTCTGCGGGGCGACAAAAGCGGCATTTAAACCCTTAGCCGGGCCAGGATCCGTGCTGGAAGAAAACAAGGGCTCGGCAACAGATAACAAATCCGAAACTACAACTGAGGATAGTACTATGAAAAAATATAGATGTCTTATCTGCGGCTACGTGTATGACCCGGAGGCGGGTGACCCCGCAAACGGTGTAAAGCCCGGAACCGCCTGGGAAGATGTGCCGGAGGACTGGACCTGTCCGGTCTGCAGTGCCGACAAAGAAGAATTCGAAGAGGCGTAAATCCCAGCTGCTGAATATTTCTCCCTTTCGGCCCCGGGGCCGAAAGGGTTTTTTCCGGTTATTGCAAGCTGATTGCTCCCGCCGTGCAGGGACTCCGGTGCCCAAACCGCTTTTCCTTTCCGAAACTTTCATCTTTCAACAGACAGAAATTCATGGTAGATCAAAGGAGAGTTAAATGAACAAAACAGTATTTTTTGCCTTCCGGGGCGATCCCATGTGCTTTATTCATGTACTCTTGAACGCCCTTAACATGGCGGAAAAAGGCATGAAAGGAAATATTATTATTGAAGGTGATGCGGTAAAACTGATCCCTGAAATGACGAAGCCCGGACATTTTCTCAACCAGTTATACTCCAAAGTCCGGGAAAAAAACCTGATCATCGGTGCCTGCCGTGCCTGCTCCACTAAACTTGGTGTTGCTGCAGCCATTGAGGAAGAGGGCGTTGAACTGATCGGCGATATGTCCGGACACCCTGCCATGTCCGACTACATCCGGGAAGGGTATACGATACTGACATTTTAATGTACTGAGGGCTGATCCTTATCTCTACCGGCAACGGCTATCCCCAAAACAACCGGCTTTGATGATGTTGACATTCAGCCTTTTTAGGGGAACTATATTTACATACTATTTATCAATATTATTTATAAATTCCAACAGGAGGACTGAACAGTGCAACCTATCGAGCTGAGTAAAAATGTTTACTGGGTCGGTGCCGTAGACTGGCTGACCAGGGATTTTCACGGCTATTCCACCAACCGGGGAACCACCTATAACGCCTACCTGATCATTGATGAAAAGGTTACCCTGATCGACACGGTCAAGGCTGGATACCGCAGTGATCTCATGCACCGGATCCGCAACATTATCGACCCGAAAAAAATCGACTACCTGGTTGTCAACCACGTGGAGATGGATCATTCAGGTGCCCTGCCTCAGGTGATGAAAGCAATCGAGCCGGAAAAGGTTATCTGTTCCAAGATGGGCCACAAGGCACTGCTTAAACATTTTCATCAGGAAGACTGGCCTTACCATATCGTGACTCCCGGCGAGGAGATGAGCCTGGGCGAGAAGACTCTTAACTTCCTGGAAACACGGATGCTGCACTGGCCGGATTCCATGTTTACCTACATCAAGGAAGACCAGATTCTTTTCTCAAGCGATGCCTTTGGCGAGCATCTGGCCACCAGTGAACGTTTTGACGACGAGGTCAACCAGGATGTATTGATGTTTGAGGCGACCAAATATTATGCTAACATTCTAACCCTGTACTCGCCGCTGGTCAAAAAACTGATCGCCAAGGTGGCTGAAATGGAGCTGCCCATCAAGATGATTGCTCCGGATCATGGTGTAATATGGCGCAGTAACCCGGGCAAGATCATTGATGCCTACTCCCGCTGGTGCATACACGAGGGCAAGGGTAACGCCCTGATTATTTACGATACCATGTGGCATTCCACCGAGATGATGGCCAAGGCGGTTGCCGACGGTCTGCAGGACCAGGGCATCGGCTATAGGCTGATCAACCTGCAGGTCAACCACCGCAGTGATGTCATGAGTGATGTGCTGGAGGCAAGTGCTATTATCCTGGGCTGTCCAACCTTGAACAACGGGTTGTTGCCGCGGATGGCCGGTTTCCTCATGTATATGCGGGGCTTAAGGCCCACCAACAAAATCGGCGCAGCCTTCGGCTCGTACGGCTGGTCCGGCGAGGCGGTCAAATTGATGAACAAGTCCATGCTGGAGATGAAATTCAACATGGTTCACGAGGGGCTCAAGGTTCAATATGTGCCCGAGCACACCAATTTGAAAGAATGTGTTGAGCTCGGCGATACCGTCGGCCAGGCCCTGAATGATTTAAAGGCAGGAAAAGAGGTTACGTCGGTTATCTAATGTTACAATCAACCCTGTTGCCGGCCCGGTAAATGACGAGGACAAATATCAACCCAGAACAAGAGGAGCTGTCTTATGAAAATTTTAATTGATAAAAACGTTATTGAGTTTACCCTGGAAAATCCCCAGGAAACTGCTGATATGGAAGCCCTGTGGAGGGTTTTGGTAGACTGTGTTGGGGACAACAAACGGATGGAACCCATTGGCGAGTACATTCCCTCAAAGAGTAATGTTGCCCGCTTCATCACCGAAGATCTGGCCGAAGGTGTGGAGGCCAAGACCGTGTACACTGAAGATCAGGTAACAGAGGAGTGTACCGTGGTCTGTACGATCTGCAACAAGTACGCACACCTCAAAGCCGGTGACTCGGTGCCGGTCTGCTGCGGCAGGCCCATGGAGACTATGGACTGAGTTCAACATTTCGGGCGGCTGTTGACAAAGCGGTGTCATTCCTGGAGAGGGGTGATACCGCTTTTTTTGTTTTTATTCTCCGATAACCTCAAGCATCCGTGTAACCACCTCGTCTGCGCTCAAGCTTGACGAGTCTATCGCAACAGCATCATCTGCCTTGCAAAGCGGTGCTATTGTCCGCTCCCGGTCATCCTGATCACGCTTGATTATCTGGGCCAGAAGTGCGTCCTCATCCACCTGCTGCCCCTTTTGCCGCAGCTGTTCCACCCTGCGCCGGGCCCGCTCTTCCGGGGCCGCATCAAGATAGAATTTCCAAAGCGCATCCGGGAAAACAACTGTGCCGGTGTCTCTGCCCTCGGCAACAAGGTTTCCGGTTTTTCCCATCTCCTGCTGCATGGCTGTCAGCTTTGTCCGCACCGGTTGCAGAGCAGACACCTTTGATGCCAGCATGCCCATTTCAGGGGTTCGAACAGCCGTGCTGATATCCTCACCATTTAAGAGCACACGCACATCATCCCCTCCTGGTGCAGGCGGCAGCAGTTGAATATGGAGCGTATCAAGCAGGACAGCTACAGCAGTTTCGTTTTCCACATCCACCCGGGCCTGCTCACAACCAAAGGCGACTGCACGGTACATGGCGCCGGTGTCAAGGTAGGTGTATTTCAATTCTGCAGCCACACTGCGGCTGACCGTGGATTTGCCCCCCCCGGACGGCCCGTCAATGGTCACCACTCGCAACCCGGCACGACTACGCGTCTGCTCAGACATAGGAAAGCTCCTGCAGACAATCTTTCAGAGCATTAACAAAACGCGTATTCTCTGCCTCCGTGCCCACAGTGATGCGTATATAATCAGGATAGCCATAGGCTTTCATGGAGCGGACAATTACCCCTTTGTGCAGCATGGCCTCGTACAGTGCTGTGGCGTCCCCCTGTACATCGATGAGAAAGAAATTGGTGAAGGAGGGATACGGTCTGCAGCCAAGGGACTGCACCTGGTCGGTCAACCAGTGCAATCCTTCCCTGGTGTTATTCAGGGTTTTATCGTAATGGTGCTGGTCCCCCAGGGCTGCCAACGCGCCTACCTGAGCTGGAAGATTGATGTTAAAAGGCTGTCGCACCCGGTGCAGCAGGGAAGCGATATCAGCGTGCATAATACCAAACCCCACACGTAACCCAGCCAGACCAAAGGCCTTGGAAAAAGTACGCAGAGCTACCACGGCCGGGATACCGTCGGGATTGTGGATCAACGCCTGTACATCAATACGCTCAGCAGGGTCGACAAAATCAACATAAGCCTCATCCAGCACCACGATCACGCTTTCCGGCAGCCGTGTTAAAAACTCTGCAAAACGTTCTTTTGTGATCAGGGTGGCGCAGGGGTTATTAGGGTTATCCAGAAAAATCAGCCGGGTTCGCTCGGTCACTGCTGCAGCAATCGCTTCGAGGTCATGATCCATGTCACGCAGCTCAATAACAATGTTGCTGCCACCCCGTACCTGGACAAATTTCTGGTACATGAGGAAGGAGGGGTGACTGGTAATCACCTCATCACCGATTCGGACAAAGGCCTTGATCAGGAACTCGATCACCTCATTGGAACCGTTGCCCAGCACTATTTCATCCGGTGAAGCATTCACCCATTTTGCCAGGGCATGGGTCAGGTAATAACTTGAGCCGTCCGGATAGCGGTGCAGGCCGGTCAACATCTCTTTAATGGCTGAAACTGCTTTAGGGGATGGTCCCCAGGAATTTTCATTGGAGGCCAGCTTAATGGACTCGCTTATACCGTATTCACGCTCCAGTTCATCCTGGGGTTTACCTGGTGGATAGGGAATAATTTTTGCTATGTTTTCAGGGATATTGAGTTTCATAAGTATCAGAGGCTGAGAACTACGAATGGATATGGATTAATGCGTTGGTGTAGGTTGGGGTGAGGTACGAACCCCAACGTTTTCCAGTGAATCTTCGTTTTATGTTGGGGTTCGCTGAACTCACCCCAACCTGCAGGATTGACCTATCTTTATCTATCCTTGTCCCTTTGTAATTCAATTATTGGTTATAATGGAGGTTGCTTATCTTTCACACCGGCACGCTGTTCCAGATTCCAGGCAGCATGAAGCAGGATTTCTTCGTTGAAATGGGCAGCCTGCATCTGCATACCTATGGGCAGACCGTTGCCGGAAAATCCGCAGGGAACGGAGATGCCGGGAATACCGGACAGATTTGCTGATATGGTCAGAATATCGGAAAGATACAGTGCCAAAGGATCATCTGCCTTAGCACCGATCTTCCAGGCCGGGGTCGGTGTGACCGGTGAAACTACCAGGTCACACTCGGTAAAGACCTTGTTGAAGTCTTCCATGATCAAGGTCCGCACCAGGGAGGCCTTTTTATAATAGGCATCATAATAGCCGGAAGACAAGGCATAGGTACCGATCAGGATCCGACGTTTGACCTCATCGCCAAAGCCGTGGGAACGGCTCTGTTTATACATATCGATCAGGCTTTCCGCGTTTTTATCCCTATATCCGTAGCGAACACCATCATAACGGGCCAGGTTGGAACTCGCCTCTGCCGGTGCGATCAGGTAATAGACAGCCACGCAGTACTCGGTGTGAGGCAGAGAGACATCGACAATTTCGGCACCGGCATCCTTGAGCATTTCAATACCCGTGCGTACCGCTCTGTCCACTTCCGGGTCCAGCCCCTCAGCAAAATATTCACGGGGTATACCAATTCGAATTCCCTGTAGACCATTCTGCAGAGCTGAAGTGTAATCAGGTACCCCGCGCTTAATGGATGTAGAATCACGCTGATCATGGCCGGCAATAACGTTCATCATCAGGGCGCAGTCCGGTACGTCACTGGTTAAGGGGCCGATCTGGTCCAGGGATGAAGCAAAGGCAACAAGGCCGTAACGGGATACCCGGCCATAGGTCGGTTTCATACCTACCACCCCGCAGAGGGAGGCCGGCTGGCGAACAGAGCCCCCGGTGTCCGAGCCCAGAGAGGCAAGACATTCACCTGCAGCCACCGAAGCAGCAGATCCGCCACTGGAACCACCCGTTATATATCCGGGCTTCCAGGGATTTTCCGGTACCTGGTAGGCACAGTTTTCATTGGTTGATCCCATGGCAAATTCGTCCATGGCCACCTTGCCCAGCAGGACCGAATCAGCACTTTTAAGCTTCTCGATCACTGCCGCATCATAGGGCGGGACAAATCCTTTCAGGATCTTTGAACCGCAGGTGGTGGGCATACTGGAGGTACAGAGCACATCTTTTACCGACAGGGGCAGACCACAGAGCGACCCGCCCTGCCCTGCCCTCAATTGCTTGTCCGCTTGTTCGGCCGCGGCCAGGGCCTGATCTGCATGCAGGCTCAGATAGGCCTTCACCGTCCCCTCGACCTGCTCAATGCGTGCCAGCACCGACTCAGTAAGGGCAACAGAGGTAATATCGCCGCTTGTGAGCTGTTCCCTTGCCTGCTGCAGGGTAAGTTTATATAATTCCATTGGTTCTTTATTCCACAGGTCGGTTCAGGTGATAATTTTTGGAACGACAAAGGCCTCGCCGTTCTGCTGAGGTCCATTAGCCAGGGCTTTTTCTCTGGACAGTGATTCCCGGACCTCATCGTCTCGAAAGACGTTGGTCACACTCTGCGTGTGGGTCGTCACCGCAACCCCCGTGGTATCAAGTTCGTCAAGCTTGGCTACATAACTGAGGATGGTGTCCAACTGACTTGTCATCCGTTCCACTTCTTCTCCGACTAATTCAAGCCGGGCGAGGCGGGCAACATTTTCCACCTCTTCCCTGGTAATCTTCATATATTTTTATCGCCTTAATCTATCTTAATTATACGTAATATTGGCATCTCTATATACACAGCGGAGCAAACAGTAGAACAAGTAGGAGCGGCGCCTCGCCGCGAATGAAACGGTCTTTTCGCGGCGAGACGCCGCTCCTACAGGTAGCCTGAACAGGGTTTTATAAATCCCAGTAATTCTTTGTTATCTGCAGCGCCTGATCCAGTGGAGGGCAGTCTACCTTGGACACGGCAAGAGCAGAAGCTTTTTCAGGCGATAAATTAACAGGATATCCACAGTCAAGTTTCTCGCCGCAAAGCTCGGCCAGTACGGCCAGAGCCCCATCCCGCATACCGGTCAGGTTGTATCCCCCTTCCAGGGTTATTAACAGATTCCCGTTACATACCTCTTCGGCAACCTCAACCATCTTCCTGGTCATATAGCCAAAGCCGTCCGCACTCACCTGCATGGCCCCTAAAGGATCACCGTTGTAAATATCAAATCCGCAGGAAATGAGGATTAACTCCGGTTTGTACTTCCGGGCAACCGGTACGACCAGTTCGTTAAAGATACGGGCAAATTCCATATCTCCCTGCCCGCCCCGCAACGGCACATTAATGGTATAACCGTCACCGTTTCCTCTGCCGGTCTCCAATAGAGCTCCGCTGCCGGGATAATAGGGATACTGGTGGCTGGACAGGTACAAAACCCTGTCGCTATCATAAAAACTGTGCTGAGTGCCGTTACCATGATGCAGATCCCAGTCAATAATCATGATCCGTTTCATGCCGAGTTCCTGCATGGCCCAGCGGGCACCAATAGCCACGTTATTGAACAGGCAGAATCCCATGGACTGATCCAGTTCTGCATGATGACCCGGCGGGCGCACCGGGCAGAACGCATTGTCAATCTCCCCCTGCTCTATCCTTCTGATACCGTCGATTAGTGCACCAACCGCCAGACAGGCTGCTTCATAGGATCGGGCCGATGTCCTGGTGTCGGCATCAAGATAATCATGATCATTGCCCTGGGTGTCGGCAACCCTTTTTACCAGTGTATCAGAGTGATTAAGCCTGATAATATCGTGTGATGCCGGGTCAAACTGTGGATAAACAAAATGATCCCCTACCTTCTTCTTATCAAGCTCGTCATAGATAACCCGCAAACGATCCGACGACTCCGGATGACCGTACCCGGGCTGATGCTCTAAGAATAGATCATCTCGATACACTGCTGTTTTACGCATGGCGATTCCTCCCGCAGTCATAAATTTGCTGTTCCGTTACCAATACATCCATATACTGATCATGGGGCTCCATGGGCACCTGGTCCACGAGCTGCAGCTCAAAGGCAACCCCTACCCGGGCAGCCCGTGGCGCAGATTCGGTGAGAAAACGATCGTAATAGCCGCCGCCATAACCAAGACGGCCGCCACCGGTATCAAAGACTGATCCCGGAATAAGAACCGTATCAATGGTTGCCGGGTCAACGGTTGCTTTTGTAATCTGGTCCGGTGACGGCTCCGGTATACCGTAACAACCCGGCATAAGCTGAGTGTCCGGATTGGTCAATCGTACGGCCTGCAGCCTGGACTTTTTAAGCAGGGTCACGGGAACAGAGATGGTTTTACCGGCTGCAATAAGATCCCTGATCAGGTCCATGGTTTCCACTTCACTTCGAAAATCGACATAAACGAAAAGATGATCTGCATCAGTTATAACCGGGTGAGCTGTCAGCAGCGCACAAATCCTATTGCTCTTCTCCTTTCGCAGAGCCGGCTCCATCAGGTCCCGGGCACCAAGTTTGCTTTTTCGAAGACTGTTTCTATCCACAATCATTACCTTGTTATTTTTTCAGCGGATGTGCGCAAGTTTTTAAAAAACTATCAATCAGTATTCATCCCTGATTCTGACATCATTGTCATACCATAACAATATCATTTTTTACTAAAAAAAACGCGGTACCCGGAATTCGGGTACCGCGATTCGTATCGATATTTTGTACAGGTCAGCAAATCACATGGGAACGATCAGCTTATTGCTGTCTTCATTCCAGGTGACGATCACATACCACAGGGCCAGGATCAGGGCTATCAGAATCAGGGTCGGCCCATAGCCGATAGCATCCGGCAGGTAGAGATATTTACCAAGATAACCGGCCTGCTCAAGTCCGGAGACATCAATGGATTCACCGGCAGCGATAGCTTCCTGAATCTCCTCGAGATCGGAGCCGATAAGACCGAGTTTTGCCTGGTTCATCAGTCCCTTGAGGGCAGAACCGCTGACTTCAAACTCCATGTTTTTAAACCATTTGACCATCAGGGCGTTGGCAATGCCGAAGAAAGGGACAACAATCCACAGCTTGATCTGTCCTTCACCCACGCGCCACAGAGTACCGGAACCGCAGCCGCCGGCCAGCATGGCTCCGAGACCGAAGATAAAACCGCCGGCAACACCGCCCCAGCCGAAGGTGCCTCGGACATAATTTGCCGGAGCAAGAATTGGTTCGCCGCCGTGTATGGGAATACCGTATTTCAAAACTGCTGCGCCGATTGCCACAATAAAGATGGACAGGGCAACGGATTTTGCCAGGGTACAGTCACCGGTCATATGCGGCTCCCGGAAACCCTGGACCATACACCAGCGACCACGCTGCATGGTATAGCCCAGACCAGCAGCTATAAGCAGGATACCGGACAGTGAACCAATATAATTTACATTGCCGTCGCCACTGTAGTTGGAATAGTAGTAGGCACCGCCGATAAGAAGGGCAAGGACAACAGCTCCAAAAACACCCTGAACGGCTCGTGGAAACTCAACAGTCCAGGATCCCCCTGATCCCCAGGTGATATACTCCATCTCCTTGTACAGCAGCCACAGGCCAAGAATAACGCCAAGTGCAAGTCCCAGCCACATGGAAAAACCATTGGCAGCAAGATTGCCTATGGCGTTGTAAAAACCACCGACATTACAGCCGCCGGCCAGAGCGGATCCTATACCCATCAGGATACCGGCAATCACGGCTTTTACTATCTCCAGGTACGGTGGAAAACGAAGGGCAAACTGTCCACCCAGGCAGGCGGAGAGAAAGGCACCGCCGACAAAACCAATACCAATTACCGAACCGGAACTGATCAGTGCCGACTTGGGAATATTTTCAAATATACCAACACCGTACAATATCCAATCACCCCAGTTACGGATCGCGCCCACAGCACCCCAGGGACGCCACCAGGCCATGATCAGGATACTCAGGAGAGCAACAATCACACCGGTTATGTTGGCATTCCACTCACTCTCACAAAGGACCTTGTACAGCCCTTTAACTTTTCCTCCAAAACTCTCGTCACTCATACATCCCCCTTCTGCT
>JAYEKB010000235.1:0-15936 GCA_034660835.1 Thermodesulfobacteriota bacterium | reverse complement strand
ATCCTGCAGATCGATGGTACCGATCCCGGTTCTCGTAATGATATTCCAGGCTGGTGTGAGCGTGCCGGTCACGAATATCTGGGCGAGAAAGAGGAATCAGGTTATATGAGCTTTTTCGTAAAAAAAGGTTGATCCTGATTAATTAGATTTATGCATAAGAAGGAGGACAAAGCCAATGGCTGCTGATCCGAATAAACTTGCTATTTTTGTGACCTCGCCCCAAAATATGACGCATGTCGTAGGTATTGCGGAAGCTGCTTCAAAAGCAGGGAAAAAACCCATGATTTTCTTTACCTACAAGTCCATCCACCTGACCAAGGATGCACGCTTCAAACCTCTTGCCGAGCTGTGCGGAGAAGAGAATATTGCCATCTGTGCTGACAGTTATACCTGTGAAGGATACGATTCAGCCGCTGATATCCCGGCTGGTTTAGTTGCCAACCAGATGAGAACCCAGGCATTCCACGGCGCTTTGATCGACGAATGCGGTAAGTACATAGTTTTATAAGGAGCTTACAAAAATGGAATCATTAAAAGTATATATCCTGATTGCCAATCGTTTTTACAACGATGGTATTCGTTCCGCTCTTGGCCTTGCCGTGGAAAATCATTACGGTTATCCGGTTATCATGAACGGTGAGTTTCCCAACTTCAGTGAGTATATGTCCGAGAACATTGCCTGGATTGCCGATATGGAAGGCGAGGTTCTCAGCTGTGGTGCAGATGCTCCCACCGATCTGCCCGAGGGTGTTGAAATAACCAACATCGACCTGCAGGCTCTTGGTGAGAGAATGCGTGAGGCTGATGTTATCATTCCCTATGGCCTGCTCAAGCAGACCAATGAACCGCCGCCGGCATGCGCTGAATAGGATAAGGAGGATTAATAAATGAAAATATTACAGGTATACCGCACTGAGCCAAATGACGATGTCAAGACCCTGGTCGAGATACTCAACCGTGATCGTGACGCCGATGAGTTCAAGCTCTATGGTGATAATCCGAACTATGACGAACTTGTTGCCAAAATTTTTGATGCCGACAAGAACGTTTGCTGGTGGTAATCAATTAGATTAACGCCCTAATAACGAAAGTAAGTACAAGCCCTGGTCATGATGCATTGATCGGGGTTTTTTTTGCTCACAACTTTATAAACTCCTTAATAATCCGGTCATGAAAATACGGCCTGAATTTTCTTATTTTTATGTTGTCCCTTGTTGGATGCACCCGGTTGGTCAGCAATACCATTACCATTTCTTTTTCCGGGTCGATCCAAAATGAAGTACCCGCATATCCCAGATGGCCCACAGATTTGGCAGAAATATAATTTCCTGCACTTGATCCCTGTTCAGACGGACTGTCAAATCCCAGGCACCAACTCATATTGGAGTACTGTTTCTGCAGCCCCTGCTTAAGCATCCCGCTCCAGGAACAGGGTTTTCCCCTGCCCTGCCATTGATCCAAAATTGTCTCACATAGACTCAAAACTCCTTCCACGTTGCCAAATAAGCCCGCATGACCGCAAACTCCATTCATGAGCCAACAATGTTCATCATGCACTTCTGCTCGTATTACCCTGCCCCGCCATGGACACTCCTCCGTGGCAGCAAACATTTTAGAATGTACCGTACTCTTAGCTATGGGCAGGTAAAAAATATTCTTTGAAAGGCCTAACGGGATTGTTATGCGTTCGTTAAAATTGATATCCAAAGCATTACCTGTCAAAATCTCCACAAGATGTCCAAGCAGGATAAATCCAGGGTCGCTGTATTGACAATCTGTTTCTGGTTCATACTCCAGTTGATCAAGAAGAATTTGTTTGAGCAGCAATTCCCTATTTTCTTTTTTTATCTCGGCTGCAAATCTTTGGAAATATGGTTTATAGCTGATAAGTCCTGATGAATGGGATAACAACTGGCGTACGGTTATAGGCTGTTTATCCTTTGTAATTTCCCTGTCAAAAAGGGAATGCAGGTTATCATCAAGAGACAGCTTTTTTTCTTCAATCAGACTGTACACAATAAGTGTAGTGGACAAAGCTTTGCTGAGCGAGGCCAGATCAAAAAAAGTATCTTTTGCTATTAGCTCATCCGGATACCTGTTATCCTTAATACCGGCTACTGCAATACTTCTTTTTCGGTTTGATCCGGACCCCCATGATACAGCTGCTGCTGCGCCGGGAAAAATTTTTTTTTTAACCCCTTGAGCCAGCAGGTCTATTAGACTTTTATCCATCAATTCAAATTTTTATTTTTTGAGTTTTCAAACTTTTTCGAGTAACTATAAGGTATTCATTTATTAAAACTATGGGTTGATAACTTTGTTAGCAAGCTGTTGATAATTGCCTTAATAAATTGTTAATAACCAAAAAAGGTCAACTGCCAACAATCCATTAAAAGGTTATTCATATATTTATCAAGAATATAATATAAATTAAATCAATTATTTATATTTTTTATTAACAAATTAACATCCCTAATAATAACAACAATTTTTTTAAAATAAATAAGGAGTTACTATGCCGTTCCATTTTAATATAGCTCGGGAAGATCTTCTCCGAGCCATTAGTGGCCAGCAGAATATAACCAGCAAAAAAGGAACACTTGCCATTCTCTCTAATGTTCTTCTGGAAGTGGAGAATAACCATATAATATTTACAGGTACAGATCTGGAAATAGGTCTTAAACAGACAGTCCCTGCCGAAGTTTTTGAAACCGGTTTTTTAACTCTGCCGGCTAAAAAATTGTTCGAGGTTGCCCGTGAATCAGGATCAGCAATTCTATCTTTTAAGGAAGAGGACAAAAACTGGGTTGAAATAAAAGCAGGTACCAGTATTTACAAACTTGCAGGTATGGTCAGTGAAGAGTTTCCCCAGTTTCCGGACTATGACGAAGAAAGGATGGTAGAAATTGAAGCGGCTGTTATTGCTGACCTGATAGATAAAACGGTATTTTCCATTGCCCAGGATAAGGAAAATGTGTACAGTCTCACCGCTGCACTGCTCCAGAAGATTGAAGAGAACGGTAAAACCATGCTTCGCATGGTTTCATCCGACGGTCACCGGCTGAGTATAATGAGCAAGGAGACGGAAAGTGGAGCCCAATTGCAACTGAATCCGGTTACCCTTATCCCGCGCCGCGGCATTCAGGAAATACGCAAATTTACAGAAGAAAGGGACAGTTTTAAATTAGGCATAGAGAAAAAACAGGCCGTACTTAAAAGCGATGATTCCCTGCTTGTTATCCGCGTCATGGAAGGAGAATTTCCCAATTTTGAGAACCTTCTTAATGTCATATCAATGGATAATGTAATTCAGATAAACAGGATCAGTTTTTTGGATTCTTTGAAACGAATTAACCTGTTTACCGAGGAAATGTTCCATGCCATCAAATTTGAGATAAATAATAATCAGTTGGTCCTTACCTCCCAGAACGCAGATTTTGGCTCAGCCAGGGATGAAATGGAAGTTGAGTACACGGGAGACCCTCTGTCCCTTGGTTTCAACTGTCGCTACTTTATTGAAGCCTTACAGGTTATGGAAGCTGAAAATATCCAGGCCTCCATAAGCTCGGATGAAAGTCCTTGCCTGATTACCTCTGAAGATGATGAAGGTTTCTTAAGTATTATTATGCCTATGAAACTATAAGATAAAGTATATCCGTTAATTAGCGCAGTGGTGCCAGTTCTTGCTCCATGCGCAGGATAAAGGAATTTTTTCTGGCAATGTCAACTTTCAGCTGATTGTTAACCTCTTTATTTACCTCTTCCCTGCCGGAAACAAGGCGTTGAACATAACCGGTAAGACTCTCTATTGTTCCTGCAAGGGGTGTGTACTGTACATCCGGACTTCCGATTTTTCCGGTTACCGATAATATGTAATCAAACAGACTTTTGCTTTTACCGGTAAGGACATAACCCAGGTAGGGAATAGAGCTGAACAGTTTATTCAAGGTGTCAAAAGGAGCCAACTTAACCTTCATGTTGATAGTATCATTAATTATATCAATAGTACCCTCGCTGAAAATATTAAATGCGGATGCATCCATAAGCAGTGAATCTGTTGTGAACATACCCTGGTTGAGATCAAATTTTCCCTGTATAAGATCGAACTTATAGTTGTCCTTCCATTGCAGAATATCTGTTTTGCTAAATATATTTTCCAGGCTGATCAGTTCCAGTATTTTTATAAAAGTAGACGATGATTTAATGGTTCCATCCTTAACTTCAACATAGATTGGTCCGCTTGCTGTTTCAAATACTGTTTCATCCGACGACGAAACGGTTGCGGTCAGTTTTCCCTTCATGTCAAGGGAACCGGTAATAGTTTTACTCTCAAATCCCATCATGGCCAGCATGGTATCTACAGGTTTCCCCTTAATTGTAAAATAGGTTTGATACAATACATCATCATTTTTCCGGGAGCCGGTGAGCCAGATAAAATCATTGTCTAACTGCAGCAATCCCTTTGAAATGATGACTTTATCTGCTGTAAAATGGCTTTGCACAAGCAGAGGAGAAAAAATAAGATTTCTGTATCGCATATGACCGGCCTCAGCAATAATACGTATTTTTTCGATGGGCAGCCTGTCTGACAAATTTGTATTTCCTTCCCTGAACAGGCTGGGGCTTGTGGTGAGATCAAGATAATCACCATAGAGACGAACTGTACCATTCCATAAATTAGTGTATTGCAGATCAGCATGGAAAGTTAATGGGTATTCAGAGTTAAATTTATCCAGCCTGACATCAGAACCATTAAGCTCAATTAACCCTTGAGCCAGGGTACCACTTAAATTCATGTTGTTTACTGTAATTGACGGATGGCTAAATGATCCCTGCCAGCCTTTAAGGTTCAGGCTGCCGCCAAGAGAGGGCCAGAGGGAATCAAGAGATAGTTCAGTGGCTTTAAGTTCCGCATTTAGAATACCACTCAGCCATTTTTGCTGTTCGGGTATAAGGACAGACAGGGCCTGAACAGGAAAATTTGTTGCCTTGATTTTAAATTTTTTGAAAACTGCCGGTGGATTATTCCTTGTGTTGTAAACACCGGAAGCCTGTAGAGTACCGTCCCTGGTATGCAGAGAAAGTTTTGTTATATCAAGCGTTCTTTTGCGGTATTTAGCGTTGTACTCTGCCTTTATAAGCTGACTGTGGACAACGGTTTTTTTACAGAGAGTACTGTTATCGAACACAGATTTAGCGAAATCCAGGCTGCCGCTGGAGGTAACAGTATCTTTTTCCAGGATAATATTTGCCTTCAACGGCAGGGTAGCAACGCAAGGTGCCAATACCTTCATAGTCTTATTATCGGTTAGCCTTTTTTTGAGTTCATTAAGGTCGGCTTTGATATTGAGTTTAAACTCCCTTTTCCAGTCAATGCCGGCCATGTTCAGGTTGCCGCTGAAGGTCGATTTACCAAGGGAACCCTTTCCCGTGATAACGCTGTTATCTGGATAGGCCAGAATAAAACCGGCAGTTTTCATTTTCAGCGGAAAAATAAAATTATTGAACTTTATTTCCATGGATGCCGCAGTCCCCTTCCCGCCCAGCGTTTTAAGGGTCACATCTTCTTTTGAAAGAGCCAGTGACAGATTAACGTTTCCATTAACCTGTCCGGATAGCGAGGAAACTTGACTGAGCAACTGCTGCATCTTCTCACCTGTAAGCCCTGCCTTAACCAGCTTGCTGAGCCAGGCCAGAGAAAATGATCCCTGAATATCAGTGGTTACAGTTGATGTTGAGTCATACAGGTTGCTGATAGAAAGATTCCCCCCGGTTAAGGTGGATTTTCCGGATTCGCCGCTCAGTTCTCGTATTTCAAAAAGATCTCCATTCATGGAAAGGTGAGCAGTGTGCACCCTGGCCAGCGGCTTATGGTCATTGTAAAAGGTATCAACATTGTGCAGAATACCAGCCCATGAAAGGCTGTGAGAGTTTTCCGGTTCACTCAACCTTCCAATTTCATCCATTGTTCCGGCAAGGACAAAATCAGTTATGCGGGCGGTTCCATTTTCAATCCTGGGAAATATTGTCCGGGTGGTCCAGTCGTTAATAAGTGGATCCGGCAGCAACATTTTCAAGGTGGCAAGCTCCATTTCATCGGAACTCAGACGCAGATCCATGAAAGGATTTGTAATGGTATCAAAATTGAGAATAAACGAGCCGAGCAGATGAAAATTATCCGCCCGCAGGTCCAGGGATGGAAAATTAATTTTTCTTCCCTGGAGACCGCCATGCAGTTCCAGCGAGCAGTGAGGGATACGGTACGGTTTTTCCTGGCGGCGTGTTCCATCCTCAGAATTCCAGGCCACGGTCATATCGAGATCAGTAACCTTGAGATTCCCTTTGAGGGTTATATCTTTTCCACTCCTGCTCAGTTTACCGGAAAAATCTGCACTGCCTTTGGAGAAAAAGAAATAGTCTGAAGCCGGAACCATATGTAAAGGTATGGAAGAGACCTGCACGTCAAAATCATAGGTAAAACAGCTCGTCAACGGATTCCTGCATTTTCCCGTAATCTTCACCGGAATAACCGACCCCCTGTAAAGGATGTCTGTCCGAAAATCCAGGACTGTGGAAGGAATATCCGGGTTGGTTTGAATAAACAGTTTTGAAAAAGTTGTGGATGCAAAGACCAGGGTTCCGTCTGTTATGTGTATCCGACCCCCATAACCCAATATTTTTTTCAGCAGACTGTTGATTTCCCTGCTCCAGTTGAGATTTTGTACTGGTGATGAAGCAGCAGATGGTTGCGGATTGTAGCTGATATATGGGGACTCAGCCTGGAAGGTGTCCGGGAAAAACGAACCCTTTAATAACTCACGAAAGGTAATCCTGAATGTGGAGTTTGGCAGCGTTACCTTGAGAGTGTTGTTCAGCAATGATCCTTTCAGTTCTCTGCTGCTGATATTCAGGCTTTTTTCATCAAGAGCAATAGTGAGGCCATCTGCCTGCAGTGTACCGTCCAGAGAGGAGGCAACTTTTTGCAGCAGGACGTTTCTCACCTCTTCGCTTTTCAGTGCAAAGTTGACAGCAGGAATGGCTGCTGCAAGGGCAATAACCGTAAGCAGAATGCAGAACAGAGCTGTTTTAAACAGTTTTTTCAAAGGATGAAAATTTGATTTTCAGAATTTTTTTGAGTACTTGCTTACCTGGATACAATAAATTTTTGATGGTATCGATAATTGGTATGAAAGTAAATAACAAAGAGTATCTAATGAATCGGTACAGGTCTGTTTCATAAACCTTGCCTGTGCAAATACATTTATTAAAGTTATTTAGTAAGGTTACCTTTGTTTTAAGTTAGTAAAATAAATACCACACGGAGTATAAAAAAATATCAGGAAAAGGATTGATAAATTATTTTTTTCAGCATGGTTCTTTTTGTAAAGAAAATATATCGTATCTTGATAGAATTCCAAAAAAAATAACGCTTTTTTATACACACTCATAGTGCAAAATATGTTATGCTATGCCTGTTTTGTAAACAGTGAAAAACTCAGAGCATGAACCTAACCCGCATATTTCAGAAGTCGAGGTGGCTGCAGATGCGCTGAGCACCTGAGTAAGCAGGTAAGCGAAGACTCCGATAGTTGCCTATGCTTATTCAGGTAGCGACAAAGCAGGTGCGGCCGCATCGGCTTGCCTTCGGTGAACACTTTGCAAATTTCTAAAAAGGGATAGGATTGAAATTATCACCAAAAAATCCGCGTGTTATGATGCCTTAAACAAAGTGTTCATGAAATATGCGGGCTAATGTTTCGAACGGGTAAAAACGAAAAAATTTCACCGATATTCCGAGCCCAACACAAAGAATTTATTACAATTAATTAGCGACACAAGGATGTTGTATTTCATTTATTGTTTTTAACAAAAGGTAGATACGTGAGCGAACAGAACAACTCGTCCTACGGGGCGGAACAGATCAAGGTCCTTGACGGACTTGAGGCGGTACGGAAGCGCCCGGCCATGTATATCGGCAACACGGCCGAAGAGGGGTTGCATCACCTGATATACGAGGTGGTGGATAACTCCATTGATGAGGCCCTGGCCGGTCATTGTGACCGGATCAAGATCACCATTCTTGAAGATGGTTCTGTATCGGTTGAGGATAACGGTCGTGGTATCCCGGTGGAAAAGCATCCCACCGAAGATATGACTGCATTAGAGTTGGTCATGACTACCCTGCACGCGGGCGGTAAATTTGATCACTCCTCGTACAAAGTGTCCGGCGGCCTGCACGGTGTCGGCGTGTCTGTTGTCAACGCGCTGAGTACGGTTGCATCCGCCGAGATCAAACGAAACGGCAAGGTATACAAACAGACCTATGCGTATGGGCAGAAGACCGGTGAGCTTGAGGTGGTCGGCACAAGTGACCATACCGGCACCACAATTGTCTTTACGCCGGACCCCTCAATTTTTATCGAAACCACGTCCTTTAAGTACGACATTGTCCTGAACCGGTTGCGGGAACTGGCTTTTCTGAACCGGGGCGTTCGTATCTTCCTGAAAGATGAACGAAGCGGGGCTGAGGACAAGTTTCATTATAAAGGCGGCATTGTCTCCTATGTTGAATATTTGAACCGCAAACGGACCCCTATTCACCCGGAACCCATTTTCATTGAGGGGGAAAAGGATCAGGTGCAGGTGGAGGTAGCCATACAGTATTTTGACGGCTATTCCGAGCGGCTGTTCACCTTTGTCAACAATATCAACACTCGTGAAGGCGGCACCCATGTTGCCGGTTTCCGGGCTGCATTAACCAAGTGCATCAACAAATATGCTACCGATGATGTGGTACCCAAAAACCTGAAGGAAAAAATGGGTGGCGATGATGTACGGGAGGGATTGACAGCCATAGTTTCGGTGCGGGTCCCAAATCCCCAGTTTGAAGGACAGACCAAGACCAAACTTGGCAACTCGGAGGTTAAGTCTATTGTATCCTCCATCTGCAACGAGAAACTTGGGATTTACCTGGAGCAGAACCCCCAGGTTGCCAAGCGGATACTGAGCAAAGCGGTTGATGCAGCACGGGCACGGGATGCTGCCAGACGGGCAAGGGAACTGTCACGCAAAAAAGGTGGTCTGTCCGTGATGATGGCCGGTAAACTTGCCGAATGTCAGTCCAAGGTGCCTGCTGAACGCGAAATATTCATTGTGGAGGGCGACTCGGCCGGTGGTTCTGCCAAACAGGGACGGGACCGATCCGTACAGGCTATTCTGCCTCTGCGCGGCAAGATCATGAACGTGGAAAAGGCTCGTTTTGACAAGATCCTGGGCTCTGAGGAAATCAAGCAGTTGATTGCCTCACTCGGTACCGGAATCGGCCGGGAAGAGTTTGACGAGGAAAAGTTGCGCTACCACAAGATTATCATCATGACAGATGCCGACGTGGACGGCGCCCATATCCGCACCCTGCTGCTCACCTTCTTGTATAGACAAATGCTGCCGCTTATTGAAAACGGCTACGTCTATATCGGCCAGCCTCCGCTGTACAGACTGGGTCGCGGCAAAAAGGAACGCTATTTTATCGATGACGATGCCCTGAACGATTACCTCTATGACCAGGCCTCGCAGTTCATTCGTGTCCGCACGGAGAACGGTGATGAAGTTGCCGGGGAGGCCATGGTCGACCTGCTCAGGAAACTCACCTTTTTTGAACGAATCAACAGTTTCCTTGAACGGATGAATATCCAGGAGAAATTGACCATATTCCTACTGGAAAACGAAGTTTATTCGGCGGACCAGTTTAAGGATGAACTATTCCTGAAGGAGCTGGTGGAAAAACTGGCGATCCTTGATCCCATTACCGGTAATATTCGCATCTGCCGCTGGCGGCCAAGCTGTTACGAGGTGGATGTGGCCTTCCGTGGCCAGGCGCATATGCGGACCACGCTTGGACCAAATATTCCACTTATTCCTGAGTACAGGCACGCAATTGACCTTTATCCCGAGATAATGGATTATTTGAACGGCAGCTTTACTATTATCAAGACATCCACATCCGGCCAGGAAAAGGAAATCCAGGCCGGCGACTGGCATGACGTGATCAGGATGGTGCGTGAGGAGACCTTTAAGGGCAGCCATTTGCAGCGGTACAAGGGTCTCGGGGAGATGAATCCGGAACAACTCTGGGATACAACCATGAACCCGCAAAATCGTACCCTGCTCCAGGTGAAGATCGAAGATGCGGAAGCAGCCGATGACCTGTTCGTCACCCTGATGGGAGACAAGGTGGAGCCCAGACGGGAGTTTATCCAGAACCACGCCCTGGAGGTGTCGGAGCTGGATGTATAACCTACCCTGGAAAAACCGGAAAATACGAAATAAGAAGAACGAAATACGAAACAAACAGAAAAACAGCAATTTCAAAAACAAAACAGGATTTGTGTTTGTTTTGATCATTTGAATTTGTTGTTTGGTTATTGTTTCGAATTTCGATATTCGGATTTCGTATTTTTACCCGCAGGGCACTATGTTCTTTGCAGAGTGCGGTGATAAAATTAACAAGGAAAACAATCAGGTATGACAACTGAAACAGAGAACAACCAGCCCCAGCAACCTACCATTTCCATTGAAAAGGAACTGCGCAAGTCCTACCTGGACTATGCCATGTCCGTTATTGTAGGCCGGGCACTGCCCGATGTGCGCGACGGTCTGAAACCAGTACACAGGCGTACCCTGTTTGCCATGCGCGAGCTGGGCAACACCTACAATCGACCCTACGTCAAATCGGCCCGTATTGTCGGTGATGTCATCGGTAAGTATCATCCGCATGGTGATACTGCTGTCTACGATACCCTGGTCCGAATGGCCCAGCATTTTTCACTGCGTTATCCCCTGGTGGACGGCCAGGGTAACTTCGGCTCCATGGACGGTGATGCCCCTGCTGCCATGCGGTATACCGAGGCGCGGATGACCAGGCTAGACCAGGAACTGGTTGCCGATCTGGACAAGGAAACCGTTGATTTTATTCCCACCTACGATAACTCCATGATGGAACCATCGGTTCTGCCCTCCAGGATTCCCAATATCCTGATCAACGGTTCAGAGGGTATTGCCGTTGGTATGGCCACCAAGATTCCGCCCCATAATATAGTCGAGGTCATAGACGGCTTGATTGGACTGGTCGAGGATGCCAATATCACGGTGCATCAGCTGATGGAGATAATCACCGGCCCGGATTTTCCCACCGGTGGTTTTATCCTGGGCAGGGCCGGGATCCGCGAGGCCTATGAAACCGGGCGCGGCGTGGTGGTTATGCGAGCCCGCACCCATGTGGAGCAGCGCAAAAAAGGTGGGGAATCGATCATTGTCACTGAGATTCCCTACCAGCAGAACAAGGCCACCCTGGTTGAAAAAATAGCCATGCTGATGAAGGAAAAGCGGATCACCTCCATATCGGAGGTACGTGACGAGTCGGACCGGCATGGTCTGCGCATTGTCATGGAGCTCAAGAAGGGTGAGATCCCGGATATTACCATCAATCAGTTGTACAAGATGACGCCGCTGCAGAAGAGTTTTGGTATCATCCTGCTCTGTATTGTCAACAACAAGCCGGAGATTTTAAACCTCAAGGAAATTCTTGTTCATTTTGTCGACCATCGCAGAACGGTTATCTATCGGCGCACCACCTTTGAGCTGCGCAAGGCCGAGGAAAAAGCCCACCTGCTGGAAGGGTTAAAGATTGCTATCTCCAACCTGGACGAAGTTGTTGAACTGATCAAGGGTTCCGCCAATCCTGCCGAGGCCAAGGCAGGCTTGATCCAGCGCTTTGAGCTCTCTGAACTGCAGGCCCAGGTCATCCTGGACATGCGGTTGCAGCGGTTAACCGGTCTTGAGCGTGACAAGATCATCAAAGAGTATAATGAGATCATGGAGCGCATTGATTGGCTGAAAAAGGTGTTGGCAGATGACGGGATGGTCATGCAGATCGTGCGTGAAGAGTTTGAAGGTATCCGCGAGCAGTATGGAGATGAGCGGCGCACTGAGATTATTGACGCGCCGGACGAGATCCTGCCCGAGGATATGATCACTCCCGAGGAGATGGTGGTCACTGTTTCCCATACCGGTTATATCAAGCGCAACCAGTTGTCCCTGTATCGGTCCCAGCGCCGGGGCGGTAAAGGGGTGAAGGGAATGACAACGGTGGAGGATGATTTTGTAACCGACCTGTATACAGCTTCCACCCTGGATACCTTTCTCTTTTTTACCAACAAGGCACGAGTATTCTGGCGCAAGGTGTACCAGTTGCCCATGGCTGGGCGCACGGCCCGGGGCAAGGCAATCGTCAATCTGCTGGAACTTGCTGAAGGCGAGAAAATGGCAGCCATTCTGCCTATTGCCGATCTTGCCAATGCCGAGGAGAGCCAGTCCATCCTCACGGTTACTAAGAAAGGGAGGGTCAAGAAGACCAGTATTGCCGAGTACAAGCGGCCCCTGCGTAAAGGAAAGTATGGTTTAACCATTAAAGAGGATGACGAGATCCTTTGCGCGGCCATCAGTTCCGGTGATGATGAGGTTTTCCTGGTCACTAAAAAGGGACTGTCCATTCATTTCCATGAATCTGATGTCAGGGTCATGGGGCGGTTGGCCGCCGGTGTTAAAGGTATCAATCTGGCCGAGGACGACGAGGTGGTGGGTGCTGTTGTGCTCAAGAGCGATGATTCCATCCTGACCGTCACCGAAAACGGCTACGGCAAGCGGACTGCGGTTGCTGATTACAGGCTGCAGAAACGTGGCGGTAAGGGTATCTTTGCCATCAAGACCAGTAAGCGTAATGGCTTTGTGGTTGGGGCTCTTCAGGTGATAGATGAAGACCAGGTTATGCTGATTGCCAACTCCGGCAAGGTTATCCGCATGCCCATGCACACTATCCGTGTTATTGGCCGTAACACCCAGGGCGTTGGCCTGATCAACCTGAATGAGGATGAAAAGGTGGTCGGCATGTCCATGCTGGCCCGGGAAACAGAGGTGGATGAAGGTGAAGAGACTAACGGAGATACAACAATAGATGAGGGAGATAAATAAAACAGCAGTTATCGGGGCCGGCAACTGGGGAACCGCGCTGGCCAAACTGCTTGCTGACAAGGGGGAACAGGTCGTTCTCTGGGGCCATGATCCGGCCCAAATAGACGCGCTCCGGCGTGACCGGGAAAACCGGAAATACCTGCCTGGTGCAACTCTGCCCGCGACCCTGCAGCCCGCGGACAATCTTAACTGCGTGGCTGACTGTGACTGCGTGGTTATGGTGGTGCCGTCACACGGGTTCCGGCAGGTTTTTGCTGCTCTTGTTCCCCATCTGCAACCTGGTACTTTTCTTGTCTCAGCAGTAAAAGGTATTGAGATCGGCAGCCGCCAGACCATGAACCAGATCATGGAATCTGAACTGGCAAATACAAACACACAGGGCACCATGTTCAGCGGCGTACTCACCGGCCCCAGTTTTGCCGATGAGGTTGCCGTTGGTCAGCCCACAGCCATCACTGTGGGTTTTGCTGATATTGATGCGGCCAGGACTGTGCAGCATCTTTTCTCCACCCCGTTTTTCAGGGTATATACCTCCACGGATATCATTGGCCTGGAAATCTCTGCGGCCATGAAAAATGTCATTGCCATTGCCACCGGTATTTCCGATGGTCTGGGCTATGGCCTGAACACCAGGGCTGCCCTTATTACCCGCGGTCTTGCTGAAATTACCCGACTCGGCGTTAAACTTGGTGCCAATCCCCTCACTTTTTCCGGTCTTGGCGGCCTGGGCGATCTTGTACTTACCTGTACCGGAAGCCTGAGCCGTAACCGCACCGTGGGCTTGAAGCTTGGTGAGGGAAGAACCCTGGAGCAGGCCCTGGCCGAGATGACCATGGTGGCGGAAGGGGTCAAAACAACCAAATCCTGCTACAATCTGGCAGCCTCAGTCGGGGTTGAAATGCCCATCCTGGAGCAGACTTACCAAATCCTGTACGAAAATAAGGATTGCCGTGCAGCAGTCCAGGAGTTGTACCAGCGCAGCCTGAAAGAGGAATTTAATCATTAGTATCTTAGTTGTAAATTTCGTATTTTTTGTGGCAGAAAATTAATTCGAAATCCGAATATCGAAATTCTAAACAAATTTTAAACTCGAATATTTCAATGACAAAAACGAGGTAAACATAACAATGGACAGTAAAAAAATTTTGAGTCAGGCAATAGAGTTGAGACCTGAAGAACGGTTTATGATCGTTGAAGGTTTGTTGAAGAGCCTTGATGTACCTGATCGAAAGTTAGATGAAATCTGGGTTGAAGAAGCAGAGAAAAGACTTGCAGCTTATAGAGAAGGAAGGCTTAAGGGAGTTCCTATGGATGAAATATTCAAGGATAATTAATGAGAGTCATTTTCTCTTACTATGCCAAACTGGAATTGGATGACGCAACTTTTTATTATGATCTTGAGTACCAGGGGTTGGGACAGCGATTTAAAAAAGAAGTAAGAGATGCGGCAAGAAGAATTTCAGAATACCCGGAAGCTTGGTCTATAGAGCGGGGTGAGGTAAGAAAATGTCTGCTTCATAAGTTTCCCTACAAACTTTTGTATTCTATCGAAGAAGATCACGTATTTATAATTGCCGTTGCACATCAGCATCGAAAACCGGATTATTGGATAGACAGAGAGTTAACATAACGGGCGTACAGTACTATTAATTCCAGCTTTCTAATTTTTATCTAACCACCAGGTGAGGTGTGACCATGCGAATATCAATCCGGCTGTTTATTGCCCTTTTAATCTTGCTGGCAGGAGGCTGTGCTAAACACGAACACACTCCTATTGCCGACGAAACAGGAGCTATCTGTCCCCTGCCCCTCCCGGCCACCTATGTTGCCGACATCCCCTGCCGGGACTGTCCGCCAACAACAGCAGCCCTGACCCTCCGTCCCGACTCACTCTATTTTTTACGGGTAAAGACCGTACAACCCGACACCGGCGCGGAGACTGTCAAGGCCGAGATCGGGGTCTGGAAATATGTTTCCTCCGGCAATACCATTTTGCTGGCTACGTACGACAATGTTGCCAGAACTCTGCATATTACTCCCACGAACAAGCTCCGGGTTATCAAGGTCTCTGGTGGCATTATTCCTCCTGATGTAAATTATGACCTCAGCCGGGACGACAGCAATCCCGGCTATAACGATGTTGTCCCGGTTCAGGGCATGTACTCGTACATGGCCGATGCAGGACTGTTCACCGAGTGTTTGAGTGGTGCCCGCTTCCCGGTGGCCATGGAGGCTCAAAATGCCGCCCTTGAGCGTGCCTATTTAAACACACCCCACGGCCAGGCAGAGCCTGTTCTTGTATCCCTGGAGGCCCGCCTGACAACCCGGCCCAGGTATGGTGGTGTCGGCTATGAGGAAGCAGTAGTCCCTGTGCGTTTTATTAATATCCAGCCGGGCATTGCATGTACAGGTGAGAAGAGCAGTAAACTGAGACTGGTAGATAACAGTTGGCGCCTGATTGAACTGGACGGAAAACCGATAGAACTGAGTGAAGACCAGAAAAATCCCTTTGTTCACCTCCAGACAAAAGATAACCGAATGCAGGGCTTTGCAGGCTGCAACCGCTTTTCCGGCACCTACCTGGTTAAGGGTTCGATTTTTTTATTTAACAAGATGATCAGAAGCCGCATGGCCTGCGTCGATGGAATTGAGATGGAGGAAAACTTTTTCCGCGCGCTGTCGGCTACTGACGGCTACCACATAAATGGAGATATTCTGGAACTTCGTGACCGGAGCGGCAAGGTGCTGGCCAGGCTGCGGCATGCTGGTGGGAGTTGATCCGGGAGGTATACGCCACCTGTGCCGTAGTGAGGATATCCGGCTGGAACAGAGTGATTGTGTGGGAATTGTTTGGTTGATTGTTCTGTGATTGCGGATACTCACCGGTATGGCTGAGTAATTACAGAAAAG
>JAYEKB010000234.1:0-12358 GCA_034660835.1 Thermodesulfobacteriota bacterium | reverse complement strand
TCGCATCGGCTTGCCTTCGGTGAACACTTTGCAAATTTAAAGTAGGGAATAATGCGCAATTTTATCATATGATTTACAGAGGTTACCTTAAAATGAGCAAAGTGTTCATGAAATATGCGGGTTAGCCTTTTTAAGGCACCTTTAACCCATTTCTACGATGTAATTCTATTCCCTCCCGGTATTTGCTACGGCTCTGTTGCTACATAATCGTCGCAAAAGCAACATTTCTGTTGCATTCGGAGGCCTTTCCCTTGGATTGATTATTTGTTAGCACAGGCACCCCCAAAAAAGATTTATTCATAGGTTCTGACTCGTAACTAATTGTTAATTAAATATAATTCTTCTGTTCTGTCGAACCGATTGTCCAAACTTGCATTGTGTCCGGAACTTTTTTCTGGACATATCCATAAAAATATTGGACCTATATGGAATAAAAAATGAATGAACATTCAGTATGATGTCAATTCTAATCCTGTATGTCCCGTCATAACGGAGGAGCAGGGGGGTATTTTCTGGCATTATCTGTGCAAATGTCTTGGAACGAAGTGGATAGGTTAATTAGTTCATAGGCAGGTTATAAGTGTGAATGTTCCTCAGGAAAAACAGTTTCCGCAGGGTGAAAGAGACTTCAGGGCAATGTTTCCAGATGAAACAGCCTGTGTTAATTACCTCTTTAATACCCGATGGCCCAAGGGATTTGAGTGCCCCACCTGCAAGTGGCGTGACAGAACAGTAGTACCCTGTCGCACGGTTACCTGCCGACATTGCGGAAATCGAACTTCATTGACCTCGGGCACGGTTATGCATGGAACTAAGAAAAAATTATGTGCCTGGTTGCTGGCCACCTGGTGGCTCTGTAAGAGTGAAGGCGGATCCAGTGCCAAGGACCTTCAGAGATTATTGAATCTTTCAAGCTATCAGACTGCCTGGACCTGGATGCAGAAGTTACGTACCGTCATGGCTGCAGCCGATGTTGATCCCTGTCTGGGCTTGGTGGAAATCGGCAGCGCGCATGTTGCCCCTGCCTGGGAAAAACCGGAACGCGCCCTGGTTATAGCGGCTGCGGAGACAATTTATCCTTCCGGTATAACCGGTCGCATCCGTATGCAGGTCGTTGAAACCCTTTCGGCAGTAGGCGTAAGAGATTTCCTGCGTAAGGCTGTTGGGTCAGGCAGTTCCATTGTCGGTCCGAGGCTGGGTCCGTATCTAAACGCTGACAAGTTTGGATCGGTTTACGTTGTTGATGCTGATGTCACAAATCCAGCCAGGATAAACGAGATTATTTCCAGCTTTGAAATCTGGTTGAACAAAGTACATCGGGGTGGGGTTGCAGTTAAGCATTTGCAGCATTATCTGGACGAGTTCTGTTTTCGAAATAACTCTGTGATTTTTCCTGACCGGCAGGCGATCTTTACCTCTCTACTGGCAGGATGCATGGCCGGAAAATCAAAGCCATACAGAGAATTGGTAAGCGATCATGGTTGAAGGACAAGGGGGAGTCGATGAATAATAATATACAGATAGGACTGTGGATGCTGCTGCTGACCGCAGTCGGGATCATCGGCTACAATGTTTATATCAAGGAAACGACAGCCCCGGAACAATCTTACACGCAATTTCTTGCAGAATTACACCAGGACAAGATCGTCAAGGTTCACCTGCAGGGTGGTTTTATTACAGGAGAGGACTCCATAGGTCGTCCTTTCAGCACCTATGCACCCGATGTCAACAATCTTATGCCGCTGCTCCAGGAGCATGGTGTTGAAATTTCAGCTGAAGCACCCGTTGATAGTGGAATTGGCGGAACCCTCAAATCGTTTATTCCCATGGCCCTGATTCTCGGAGCCTGGTTTATGTTTACCCGCAACAAATCCGGCGGCAGCTCAGGATTTGGTAAAGATAAGGGAACCAGGTTCACTCCCAACAGTGACAGCAAGGTTACCTTTGACGATGTGGCCGGACTGGCTGAAGCGCGGGTAGAGCTTGAAGAAATCGTCCAATTCCTCAAACATCCTGAAAAGTTCAGCCGTCTTGGCGGACAAATTCCCAAAGGTGTCCTTTTGCAGGGTCCTCCCGGCACGGGTAAAACTCTGCTTGCCAAGGCCATTGCCGGTGAGGCCTCAGTTCCCTTTTACTCCATGGGTGGTTCTGATTTTGTTGAAATGTTTGTCGGCGTAGGTGCCTCACGGGTTCGTGAGCTGTTTACGGAAGCCAAGAAAAATTCTCCCTGCATTATTTTTATTGATGAGATTGACGCAATTGGCGGCAAACGCGGCGGTGGGGCAACAGGTGGCGGCGGAGATGAACGGGAACAGACCCTCAATGCCCTGTTGGTAGAGATGGATGGCTTCAGCTCCGATGAGACTATTATTATTGTTGCGGCCACAAACCGTCCGGATATTCTTGATCCCGCCCTGTTGCGCCCTGGTCGTTTTGATCGCCAGGTTACAATTAACACCCCTGATGTGAAGGGGCGAACCAAGATTCTGGAAGTGCATGTCCGTAAAATAAAGGCTGAAAGAAATATCAATCTGCCTGCAATAGCAAGAGCAATCCCCGGTTTCAGCGGAGCGGATATTGCCAACCTGGTCAACGAAGCCGCCCTTATGGCTGCCCGGGAAGGGAAAGATTTCGTGAGTGCGGAAGACTTTGACAGTGCCATGGACAAGATTGTTATGGGACTTGAGCGCAAGAACGCCGTTATCAGTGAAGAAAACCGGCGCATAACAGCCTACCATGAAGCAGGCCATGCCATCGTTGGCAAGATGTTGCCCGATACTGATCCCCTGCACAAGATCACTATTATCCCGCGTGGTATGGCTCTCGGCCTTACCCAGCAGCTTCCTATAGATGACCGGCTGACCTATTCCAGGGAATACATCATAAATCGTATCAAGATTCTTATGGGGGGCCGGGTTGCGGAAGAACAGGTTTTTGGTCGCCTGACCACCGGTGCCTCCAACGATATCCTTACAGCAACTGAAATCGCCAACCGTCTGGTCTGTGAATGGGGCATGTCCGATGTTATCGGGCCGGTTGCCTATATCCAGCAGGAGGATGGTTTCCTTGGCGGCGGTTCTATGGCAAAGGCACATAGTGAGCGGACAGCGGAAATCATTGATGCCGAGGTTAAGCGAATTATCACCACTTGTTATGAGGAGACAGACAACCTGCTGCGGCAAAACAATAAATTTCTGCATAAACTTGCCGAAGCACTCCTGGTTAACGAAACGGTTGACGCCGAAGAGTTTGAGATCGTTTTTCACTGTTATATTAATGAAACTAAAACAGAACAGAAGATGAAGAAACAGCAGCAGGAAACTAGTGTCGTTTCAACGATGCACTGACCATCGTTGACGCGGCACTATTTGATATGAAACACAAAAAGCATTTTACAAAAATATGCAAAGGAGGAACAAGCATGCAACCTGGAAAAAAAATGCTGCAGGCAGCATGGGCTCTGGCACTAGGAGTGATGCTCCTGGCCCCGGCAGGCGTATTGGCAATGGATGCCGATGATGCACCGGAAAGTGTCGAAATCGACAGCCTGTCAAAGTTCTACGGACCAGTGGAATTTGACCATGCCACTCATGTGTCCCTGGCGGAATGCGCGGATTGCCATCACCACACAACAGGTACGGGACCGGCCAGTACCAACTGCGCCCGTTGTCATGATGGGGTAGAGGAGGGGGATAGCGTTTCCTGTTCTGACTGCCATGCCGCAGAACCGTTTGGTCAGGAAAATTTAGAGGAAATGGAAAATCCCGAGATTTTTCATTTCGACAAACCCGGCTTGAAGGGCGCCTACCACCTCAACTGTGTTGGCTGTCATCAGGAGCTCGACGGACCGACAGGTTGTCAGGACTGCCATACTATGACCGAGGCCGGTGAGGAATTGTTTAATACCGGCAAGCATGCTCCGGCCGGCGGCGGCAAGAAGTCCGGTCACTGATATTGAAACAAGTACGGTTTTTGAAGAGAATATTTATAAGGAGTAAGCAATGAATAAACAGTTAAGCCGAAGAGGTTTTATTAAAGGCGGGCTTGCCGGAACCGTTGCCGTAACTGTGTTGAAGAACAAAGAAACACAGGCATCGGGCAGCTTTGATGGTTATCCGGATACTATGGGCGTTATCGTCGATTTAAGCCGCTGTGTTGGCTGCCGCAGTTGCGAAGCAGCCTGTAACAAAGAACAGGGGCTGCCCGAACCGGCAGAACCCTTTGATGATTTTTCCGTCTTTGACCAGTTGAAACATGGCCAGAAAAGACGCACGGATGAGACCCGTTTTACAGTGGTTAATCGTTATGAAGTTTCGGGGTTTGATCATCCGCTCTTTCGTAAAAAGCAGTGTTTTCACTGCAACGAACCGGCCTGCCTGACATCCTGTTTTGTCAACGCCTATACTAAGACACCGGAAGGAGCGGTTATTTACAATCAGAAGGTTTGCGTCGGTTGTCGAACCTGCATGATCGCCTGTCCATTCTATATCCCGACATTCAAGTACTCAAGCGCTTTCAAGCCGAGCATCATGAAGTGTATCTTCTGCTACGACACCCGCTTGAAAGAAGGCAAGGCGCCTGCCTGTGTAGATGCCTGTCCGCAGGAAGCTCTCACCTTCGGTAAGCGAGGCGATATGCTCGAAGTCGCCAAACAGCGTATCCGTATGGAGCCGGGTAAATATGTTGATCATGTGTATGGAGAACATGAAGCCGGTGGTACCTCCTGGATGTATCTCTCTCCGGCCCCCTTTGATCAGGTCGGACTTTCAACCAATGTTCCAAAAGAACCTGTTCTTAACTACGTCAAAGGTTTCCTCGCTATTGTCCCCATGGTCTTGACAATCTGGCCGGCTCTGTTTGCAGGGTTCCATCTGCTGTCGACCAGAAAAGATCGAATTAAGCAATTACAAAACGACGAGAACCAGGAGGGATAATATCATGAAAAAATTCTCAGCATCTAATCCGGCAATACCTATTGCCGACCATGTAAGGCCCGATGGGTCAAATTGGACAATCAAGGAAAAACTGTGGCTTGGACTGACGCCGCAGGAATATAAGGCACAATTCTTTAGAAACTGGGTCAACTGGATAATGATCGGTATCTTTGTCATTGGTGTCCCGATAATTCTTCAGCGTTTTATCTTTGGCCTGGGAACGGTTACACACGCCTCAAACGACTACCCCTGGGGATTGTTCCTGGGTTTTGGCCTTTTTGGCATGGTTCCGCTATCCGCCTCAGGTTTTATGCTCGGTACCACTGTTGAGATCTTTGGCCGCAAAGATTTTGTTCCTATTGAACGACTGGCTCTGCTCAATGGCCTGTTAGGGTACTTCTTTGCCGTCCTCTTCCTTGAAGTCGATCTTGGCATGCCCTGGCGGCTCCCCTATCCCATGTTTGTATCGCTTGGACCGGCAGCAGTGCTCTTTCTTGTTGCCTGGCATGTTGCCACCTATCTCTCGGTGCAGATTGCCGAGCTGGTTCCTGCCTTTTGTGAATGGTTTGGCTGGCTGAAAGGAAAACGCTGGATCAAATCAATAACTGTTGGCCTGGTCATTGCCGGTATTATTCTGTCAACACTGCACCAGGGAGCTTTGGGGGCTCTGTTCACCTATGCCCCTTATAAAATTCACCCTCTCTGGATTTCTGCGGAATTCCAATGGATTCATTTTTTCTGCTCATCCATCTTTGCCGGCCTGTCCATGGTTATTGTTTCCTCGACCCTGGTTAAGTGGACGATGAAGTGGCGTGCCGATGAGCGTTTCCTGGGGAGTGTGGACAACCTGACCATTGGGCTTGCTAAAGGCTGTTCCTATGCCATGATTACCTATCTTGTTATCAAGATTATAGCTATTGCCCATGACCAGGAATGGGAATATCTGTTGACCGGCTGGGGTCAGTATTACCTGCTTGAACTCGGTGTTGCGGTTTTCATTCCCATGTGCCTTTATGCCGTAGCTGTAAAGAACCGCTGGGCCGGACTGGCTCGTTTTGCCGCCATTATCTCTGTACTGGGTATTATTTGGAACCGACTCAACACCTCCATGATAGCCTATAACTGGGAGCTGTATGCGGAGATTCCGCACTGGAAGGAAGTATGGATTTGCATGACCATCTATTCCCTCTATTTCCTGACCTATCGTTTTATTCTGTACCGTCTGCCTATTGTTTATGAGTGGAAGGGTGAGAGATAAGTGGTAGGGTAGTAAGCAACCCTTTACCGGAGCCCTGGGAATCGGGGCTCCGGTTATTTCGAGTTTTGTGATGACAACAAGCCGGTGATGACTATGAAAAAATATCTACATAACCTGGAACTGAAAATGGTGTTTCAGATAATAGTAGGCGTGGTCATTGTTTTGCTTGTTGCGATCACAGCGCTTGGCGTTAAACAATATTTTCTCTACCAGCATTGCAGGGAGACGGTCTCCTTAAGCAATCAACTTCTCTTTGGTTTTACCTCAATTAAAGAACATATCAGTGAAACCCTCTTGACCGGGGGCAGGGTAAATATCCAGGAAGTCAGCAGGGAAATCCAGGGATTTGATGGACAGATAAAAAAAATCGGTGATGATATTTTGATTCCCGAAGAATTAAAGGCCTCGTTTATATCCCAGGTCGATATGGTTAGTCTGGTTGTCCAGTTGCGTGCAGTACAGGGGAGCGAGAAGCCGGATCAGCAAAAGATGGAGACCCTGGCAGCATCGCTTCGTTCAGTCAGCGGGCGGTTGTTGAAATTTCACGAGGTTCTTTCTGCGTATACACAGTCTTTGCTGCTGGGTCTGCACAGGGTTGTGGTTGGTACCCTTGCCCTGGTGGTTTTTGTCGTCTGTTCTATGTTGTTTTTCATGCACAGGTATATCTCCGAGCCGATCCTGAAGTTGTATAGGTCGATACGTGATGTTATCTATAGAGATGATAAAGCTCAGGGGCGTAGTTCCGTAAAAGCATCTATTGCTGATTTGAGCCGACTGGTGCATGATACGGCCGATGAAAAACAGCGTTTGGATAACTTGCTGGTCACCCTTGGGAATGTCGGAGATACGCTGCCTGACAATCTTAATGATGCGGAATTCTGGGAAACGATGTGCCTGGCTCTTCAGACCAATCCTGATTATCTGCTTGTCTGGGTAGGGATCACGGCGCATGGAGATGAGGAGCCCAGCCCAATTACCGGTTGTGGCTGTGTCTCAAGTTCTCCTGTCCATTGCAAGCAGGCCATTAATCACCTGATTACCTATTGCAGAGAGGAAGGCAGTCTGTGTGACAGCGCACGACAGGCAGTAGAAGGTAAAAAGTTTGTTGTTGCTTCTATTCCGATGAGCAGCATGCCGGATACCCTTCGTTCAGCACTGCCCTTTAAGAAGAAGATGTTTCTCAGTGCGTCTTTCCCGGTAATGCATGAGGGTAATCTGTTGGCTGTTGTTACTCTGTACAGCCCGACGGAGAAATGTTTTGAAAAGAATGAAACTGATATCCTTCAATTCTTTTTCCAGCAGGTTGGCAAGATACCTGGACAAAGCCCGAAAGATTATTCAGTTGACAGCCTTGCTGAAGCTGGAGTTGGAGTGTACAGGTACTCTGTGGTCGGTGCCCTGGCAGCTGGACTTGCCCATGAGATGGTTAATACGACCAATGGGGCTTTGAATTATTCACAGGCGTTATTGGATCTGCTGGCTGATGAGCCGTCGCTTGTTGAAGAGCATCTGCTTCTTGAAAAACTTCACCAGGAAGAATTAAAAAGTGCCGGTTTATCTGGTGAACTCACGCAACTGGTAGAGCAAAGTGCTTCCACGCCGGAAAGAATACAAATGGTATTGTTGCTTGAGCGGGCAGTTCGCCTGCTGAGAGGGCAGTTTAAGCAGGACGGTGTACAGGTAGTTATTAATGCAGAACAACATTTGCCGCCTGTCACCGTTCCCGTGCAGAGTGTTTTGATTATCCTGCTCACCCTGCTGCAGCGTGCTGCAGGTCATGTGAACAGGGTTTCTGCTAAAAGTGGTCGAAAAATTATTACCGCTGTTATTAGAGCAGATAACAATAATACGAGCCTGTCTCTTGCTATTGACAACTGCCCGGCAGCAGAGAGCATCCAAAAGAAACACGATGAGAGTCCCTGGCCCGATCTGTCGGTCTGTTCACAGATGGTGCAGAACATCGGCGGTACCTTTGAGACAGGGGAATCCGGAGTTCCTGCAACAAAGTGTTGTACAGTATCTCTTCCCGTTGCTTGAAGTTCACGACTAGATCGAAAGAATATTTTCTATAAAGGGTAATCTTCTATAAGTTGTGACGTCAAGGTATCATCCTGCCAGAGGCAGGCACAGCTTACCGTTTTTCTTCTCAACCCAGCCAATCAACCCGCAACGCAATTGTAGCATTAGCGCTACACTCCTCTCCCTGTTGCCACACTTTTGCGGGATAATGTGTGGCATGGAACAATTCCCTGTGGCACATCTTTTGGCGACATATCTGAGTGCATTCTTTTTAACTATGTAATATCAGCATATTAACTTTATTATTAAAAATAAAAAGTTGTCGTTCAAAATTCTGGCATGGTGCCTGCAATAGAGGAAGCAAAGAAAACACAAAAAAACAAAAACAGTTAAAAACAATATTACTTAAGGAGAACCACCATGGCAAACAAGACAAATAACGTAGCAGGCAAAGTTGTACTTGGTTTTGGCGCAGTTATCGGTTTGTGGGCAGTATCAGCACTCGTAAGCGGCATTAGCCAGGTAGGATCTGTCAGTGAGTTAGTACGGCAGTACATGGTCGCCACCGGAATGGTCACTCCTCTGCATACCCTGGTTGATTACTACACCCACATCAAGGGAATTGAGTATCTGATCTGTGTTGCTTTCTTCGTCGCCTTCCCGGTTTTCTTCACCTATGTAAACAAGGAGAAGAAAGAGGCGAAAGTAAAAAGCCTGAACTAAATACTGAAACAATACTCAAAAGCCCGGCCTTGGCCGGGCTTTTTGCGTTATAATCTCCTCAGTGGCCATTAACGTTTTCAACGTTTTGCTGTCGAACAGGCTGGCGATAATATCCTTTCACACCAATATGACATCTTGTACATTTTGTATTAGATGCAAAGGCATTCTCGCCGTCATGGCAGGCACCACAATACTTTCCGGCATACAGGGCTTCCATGGTAAATTGCTCTGGTTTTGATTCAGCATCACCTATCTTCTTTTTGAACAGATCATCATGACACTCATTACATTTCAGTCCAATGTCAATGGTGTGCTTGGTGTGCTCGAAAATTACTGCTTTCGGCTTCTCAAACATAATGGTCTTGGGCTGCTTCATATCGCTGTCATGACAGGTTACACAGGTATCCGGCTCGGTGACACCAAAGGCGGTATCTCCATCATGACACGTACCGCAGTACATTCCCTTTTCAAGAGACTTCATAGTGTAGTCCCCTGCAGCTTCAGCAGCACCACGTTTTTTCTTAAACGTGTCCGGGTGACATTCATTGCAATCAAGATCGAGTTCGATAGCATGTACACGATGGCTGAACATGGGCGTATCAGCACTTATGATTTTCGTTAAAGTGGTGCCATAGCTGCCTGTCATCCCTACCAACTTGTTCACACCATCTTTCGTAGGACTTGCCAGGCCTGCTCCAGAAAAAACAAGACCAGCACAGGCAACCGTTCCACAAGCCAAAATGAACTTTTTGTTCAATTGTTTCATTTGAAAATCCCCTACCATAAATATTTATGTGTAATTTTTGTTTGTACGCTGTTTCCTGTAGAAAAAGATTCTACTTTGTTCACTACTCAATCCGGTATGTAAACTTAATTGATTGTAACGTCGATAGCACTAAAACTCTTGATGTAGACGTCTACTGCGTAATACTGAGGAATTAAACACTTTCATTGCGTCAATAAATAAGCAAACTATTTCCTCAGGAGTAGGGCGGGTGTGCCCGCCGTTGAGGCTGGTATTTGATTTATTTTTGACGGGCAAAAAAGCCCGTCCTACATTTTCTAATAAGCCAAGCGTATTATGTGTAGTTGAGCATGGTGGTATTCAGATATATATAGCACATATTCCATAAAATTTCACTAAAATGAATGACGATTCACTCATGAGGTATTTAACAAGCAAAATACCTATCTTTGTTTTTTCAAATAAGCCTGCAACATAATTGCGGTACCGGCGCAGCGCTCTCTTCCCTGTTGCCACACTTATGCAGGATAAATGTGTAGCATGCAACAGTTCCTAGTGTGATGTACATGCGGGACATGAATGATAACAAATTATTTTAATCATGTTATATCAGTATGTTGAGTTAATTTATTAAAAATAAATGCCTATTTTATATTCTGGCATAGTATCTGCAATTTAAGAAGCAAAGAGAAACAAAACATACAATAAACGGAGGACATCATGGCCGCAAATACAAACACCAGAACAGAGACAAAGATTGATGCTGGATATGAATCTTCAAGATTTGGTCTGAGCGTAGGAATGGGAATGGCAGCACTGATCGGACTCTGGGGCGCAGCCTGCTTGATCGGCGGCCTGGCTAACAACGGCGTCGGTGGCATGCTTAAAGGGTACCTGACCGCACTCACCGGTTTCTAAAAAAATAACAGATTAAATACACAATATATAATTCTTAAGGAGAACGATCATGGCAAACAAGACAAATAACGTAGCAGGCAAAGTTGTACTTGGTTTTGGCGCAGTTATCGGTTTGTGGGCAGTATCAGCACTCGTAAGCGGCATAAGCCAGGTAGGATCAGTAAGCGAATTAGTACGGCAGTACATGGTCGCCACCGGAATGGTCACTCCTCTGCATACCCTGGTTGATTACTACACCCACATCAAGGGAATTGAGTATCTGATCTGTGTTGCCTTCTTTGTCGCCTTCCCGGTTTTCTTCACCTATGTAAACAAGGAGAAGAAAGAGGCGAAAGTAAAAGCCTGATCTAAAGACTAAAACAATACTCAAAAGCCCGGCTTCGGCCGGGCTTTTTATTTCCACTACCTCCTATCTCTTTATCCTCTCTTATCTCACGGAGACTTTTTACTTCGCAACCTGGCCAGTAAACTTTACCTGGAAATCTAAGGTGGGAGAGTTTTCATTCTGCAATTCACACGCCGGCAACCAATTCGGTTTTGTATTACCCCACTGATTTTACCTGCAACAGTATGCCACACATGCGCAGTATCCATGCAACATTCTTTCTCTGCTGCTACACTTTTGCAGGATAACATGTGGCATGCTGTTGGTCTCTACCCAATATATTTCTTGATCAGGTACATAGTCCATCTGGAATTAATGATATGATATCAAACAATTATGCTAATGATAAAATCAAATAAATGCATATTCTAAATTCTGGCATGGTACCTGCTTTATAGAAAGTAAAGAAAACAACGAAAAACAAAATGCAATAAATAATAAGGAGAACATCATGAACACAAATACAACTACAACTACCTGGACAGAAGACAAAACTGATGTTGGACATGAAGTCTCAAAATTTGGTCTGAGCATCATAATAGCTATGGCAGCGCTGATCGGCCTCTGGGGTACAGCCTGTTTGATCGGCGGCTTGGCCACAAACGGTGTCGGCGGCATGCTGAAAGGTTTCCTGACCGCACTCACCGGTTTCTAAATAAAAGAACAACAGATTATAAACTATATAAAAAATTTAAGGAGAACGATCATGGCAGACAAGACAAATAAAATAGCAGGCAAAGTTGTACTTGGTTTTGGCGCAGTTATCGGATTGTGGGCAGTATCGGCACTCGTAAGCGGCATTAGCCAGGTAGGATCAGTAAGCGAATTAGTACGGCAGTACATGGTCGCCACCGGAATGGTCACTCCTCTGCATACTCTGGTTGATTACTACACCCACATCAAAGGAATTGAGTACCTGATCTGTGTTGCCTTCTTCGTCGCCTTCCCGGTCTTCTTCACCTATGTGAACAAGGAGAAAAAAGAGGCTAAAGTAAAAGCCTGAACAAAACAATAGTTGTAACGCAAGACAGCACTCCTGTTACGGGGGTGCTGTCTTGCGTTTAAGAGCAGGGTCTGTGCAAAAAATAAGTGTCACAACCTTGCTTGTCTTTTTGTCCATCTTCTGCGTTGCGAAAACGGTTACATAGCGCTAATATGCGCCTGTTTTAGCGCCTTGAATATGAAAAAAAATCCTGCGCAGGTAAGCGAGGGACGAGACTCCGATCTTGTAATTCTTATTTTCTTACAGACCCTAACCCGCATATTTCATGAACACTTTGCTCATTTTAAGGTAACCTCTGTAAATCATATGATAAAATTGCGCATTATTCCCTACTTTAAATTTGCAAAGTGTTCACCGAAGGCAAGCCGATGCG
>JAYEKB010000233.1:0-2938 GCA_034660835.1 Thermodesulfobacteriota bacterium | reverse complement strand
GGCTGCATCGGCTTGCCTTTGGTGAACACTTTGCAATTTTTCAAAAAGGGACAATCTTGAAATTATCACTAAAAATTCCATATGTTATGCTGCATGAAACAAAGTGTTCATGAAATATGCGGGCTAATCGACGATCTGCCATACGAAAAGAGGCTGCAACCATGACTATTGACAGAAAAAAGCTTGCCGTCATCCATATTGTCAGGCGGGAGCTTGATCTTTCCGACCAGCAGTACCGGGAGATCCTGCAACGTGAGACAGGTGTACGTTCGGCAAAAGATCTGGACGAGAAAGGGTTCAGGCTTCTTATGCGTTACTTTGCAGGCAGCAGACATTATCGTATCAACAAGTTCGGCCTCACTTTTCGCCAGAAGTTGTTCATTAACCACCTGGTTGACGATCTCGGCTGGGATATACAACATTTCAAAAACTTCCTGAACAAATATTACAAAAAGACAGCGGTCGACAAACTGACGAAAAGGGAAGCAAGCAATGTAATTGAATCACTGAAAAATATTCTCAAGCATACGCAGACAAACCACGCTCATCCCTGATCTCTTCCCCGATTAACTATTTATTTTCCGGTCAACTCGGGAAGATTATAGAAAAATAATTGAAATAATTAATTATCGCTATACAATGGCTGTATGGGAAAACAACCATTCAGCTGTCGGCAGTTTCGAAACAGCCCTGCTGATCCAACCACCGATCCACTCTACCTGCTGTCCCCACACTGTAGTATATCTTCGAAAACATTCCTCTCGCTTTTTTTGATAATAATATCCACTGACAACCATTGCAGCGGGTATTTCCGCCCACTGCCGTAAGGGGGAAAATTAATGGAGTTAATGGAAGAACATAGAGTAAAAGACCTGATGGTACCTCTGTCGGAATATCCAACAGTACCCGAAGACGCCACCCTTCTGGAGGCCGTTAATGCCCTGGAAAAGGCCCAGGAAGAATTCGACGAGAGCCGCTATCGTCACCGGGCTATACTTGTTATGGGTGAAGATGACAAAATTATCGGGAAACTCACCCAGCTTGATGTGCTCAAGGCCTTGGAGCCAAAATACCAGCAGGCGAATAAACCACATAAAGGAATGACTCAATATGGTTTTTCCAGAGACTTCATTGAACTCACCTTTGACGAATGCTGCCTGTGGGATACCCCGCTTGAAGATATCTGTCAAAAAGTAAATCAACGCCAGGTCAAAGAGTTCATGTATATGCCGACAGAAGGCGAATATGTAACGGAAGAAACCTCTCTGGACACGGCTATCCACCAGTTGATTTTAGGCGGCCATCAATCACTTTTAGTGACACGAGATGACGCCATCACCGGTATCCTGCGCCTGACCGATGTTTTTTTCGTTGTTTTCCAGATCATCAAAGAATGTCGCCTGTAACCTCGACCACTTTTTTCCATACAGCCGGAATTTCTTTTTTAAGGAGATAAAAGGATGCAAATCGCCGTGCAGAAGAAGATTAACTGGACAAAACATATTGTCTGCTGGCTTGGCATTGCCATCTTTGCTTTGGTCTATTACGCTTCACCATGGCCCGATGCGATTGACCCCCAGGGGCAGCATTTCGTGCTCAGCCGGGAAGGTAAAGGAGCCCTTGCCATTTTTCTTCTGGCCGGACTCTGGTGGGTCTTTGAAGTTGTACCCATCGGCGTCACCAGCCTTGTTATCGGTGTGCTTCAAGCCGTGTTCCTGATACGCCCTGCCAAAGAGGCCTTTAAGGACTTCATGGACCCGTCTGTTCTCTTTATTTTTGCCTCTCTCACCATAGGCATGGTGTTCACAAAAACAGGCCTGACTAAACGGCTTGCTTACCGGATGCTCATTATTGTCGGCGAACGGACCAGTATGATTTACCTGGGCTGTTTTGTAGTGACCGCCGCCCTGTCCCATATCATGGCGCATACTGCGGTCGCTGCAACTATCTATCCCTTACTTGCATCAATTTATGCCCTGTACGGTGAAGGAGACAAACCTTCCCGGTTTGGCAAGGGGCTCTTTATGGGTATGGCCTATGTAGCAGGTGCCGGCAGTATTGTTACCCTGCTTGGTGCAGCCCGGGGTGCGGTAGCGCTTGGTTTCTATAATGATATCATGGGAGAAGGTATCCGGCAGGGGATAAATATGGATATCTCATTTTTTAAACTCACCTATTACATGTTCCCCATAGGATGGCTTATGACCATTCTATTATGGTTTTTCTTCATGATCTTTTTCAAACCTGAGAAAAAGGTTATTCCCGGACTGCGTGATAAGGCAATCAGGCTCAACGAGGGGCTCGGCCCCTTGACAAAAAATGAGATTTTAGCCGCATCCATAGTAGGCTGCGTCATCCTAACCATGACATTGCGCTCTTTCATACCGTTTCTCCAGCCCATCGATAAAACCGCTATTATTCTGATGTCAACCATTCTCTTTTTTCTTACCGGAATCCTGGGAGTGGAAGATCTGGAGATGGTACCCTGGAATATTACCCTGCTCTTTGCAGGTGCTATGAGTATCGGCTTCTGTCTCTGGCAAACCGGAGCTGCCAAATGGCTTGCCGTAAACTGGCTGACAATGTTCACCAATGCACCGGCCTTTGTTTTTATTATGGGTATCACCTTTTTCGTCCTCATGATGACCAACTTTATTATGAATGTGGCCGCCATTGCCATTTCGCTGCCGGTTGCTTTGGTTATTGCGCCGTATCTTGGCGTCAGCGCTGAGGTTATCGTCTTTGCATCCTTAGTTGCAGCCGGTATGCCTTTCCTGCTTCTGGTTGGTGCGGCACCCAATGCCATTGCCTATGATTCCAAACAGTTCAGCACCGGAGAATTCTTTCTTTACGGAATACCGGCCTCTGTCATGCTGATGCTGGTGATCGCCTTTGCTGTTAAAATTCTGTGGCCGCTTATGGGCATGCCGGTCATTAT
>JAYEKB010000232.1:0-2940 GCA_034660835.1 Thermodesulfobacteriota bacterium | reverse complement strand
CAACCGTTTCTCCAACCAGACGACCCGGCATGCTGCGCAGAAATTTCTTGCGGCAGGCAAACATGCCAAGACCGGGCCCGCCAAAAGAAGGTGTCATCCCGAAACTCTGCCCTTCCCCGCAAACAATGTCTGCCCCGCATAAGCCTGGACTGCGCAACAAGCCATAAGCAAAAGGCTCGGAAAAGCAGGTTACGAACAGGGCATCAATGGAATGGATATCCTGGCCAGCCGTTGCCAGATCCTCGTTCACACCAAAAAAATTGGGAGATTGCAGGGCTACCGCCGCCAGATCATTAATATCCTGAAGCGCGGAAAGGTCTGTGCGCCCATCTGTCCCCACTGGTAATTCAACAATCGTAAAGGGACTTGCCTGCAGATAGGTGCTTACCACCTCCCGATAATGGGGATGAATTGCAGAAGAAATGGCTACAGTATTCTTTTTGCGTGCAATACGCAATGTCATGAGCAGTGCTTCTGCCAGTGCCGAGGCTCCGTCATACATGGAGGCATTGGCAACTTCCATTCCGAGCAGGCGGGCTGTCAGGGTTTGATACTCAAAAATCCCCTGCAGAGTTCCTTGGGCCATTTCCGGTTGATAAGGCGTATAGGCAGTTAGAAACTCTGAACGACCAATAAGGCTGGGAACAATTGCAGGAATATGGTGGGAGTAGTTGCCTGCACCAAGAAGAACCGCCTTTGCTGAAGTGGTTTCGATGTTCGTTGCCAGGCTCTGGAAATGATCTGAAAGAGCCCATTCCGAAAGCGGTTCGGGTGTGTCGATTGCTCCCTGATAGCGGCAGGGTTCAGGGATATGGGCAAACAGTCCTTCTAACTGCTCATGCCCGGTAACGGCCAGCATTTCCTGGATTTCTTCTTTGGTATGAGGTAGGTAGCGCATACTTATCACTTATCCCTGCAGAAGTTTCAGATAATCGTCTCGACTCAGCAATTCATCATACTCATTTGCTTCAGTTGGCCGAATTTCAATGATCCAGCTTACGTAAGGATCTTCATTGATAAGTTCAGGGGCGTCCTCAAGCGCATCATTGACAGCCACAACCTCTCCGCTTAAAGGGACAAACATCTCAGAAACCGCTTTGACTGATTCCAATGTGCCGAATTCATCACCTTTTGCAAAGGTATCGCCCACCTCCGGCATTTCAACAAAGACTATATCTCCGAGCTGATCCTGGGCATAGTCACTGATGCCGATCTTTACGGTTTCACCGGTTTTTTGTACCCACTCATGGTCATCGCTGTACGAAAGATCCGCAGGCAAATTCAACTCATCAATCTCTTTCATTTTTTCCTCTCTTTTTGATTATTTACTGTGTTTTACATGGAAGGCAAGGTCACCTTCAAGTTAAAACTTTTATAAATAACAAAGGTTTCCACTGACTGCACTTTGTCAATTCTCGAAGCCTCTTCAGTATAAAATTCGAGAATTCCAAAACCTTCTTGCAACATCACGGTGAGTATCAAGTCAAAACGCCCGGTGACTACAGCGACTGAAATAACACCGCGCAGCTTGCTGAATTCTTCCCCTTTCTTTACCAGGTCCATGTCCTTTACCCTGACGCCGATCATGACCACCGAGTGATCGGGAAGCGCTTCGGGATCAACCAGACCGGTAATGTCAAGCACCCCATCTTTGCAAAGCCGCTTTACCCTGGTACGCACTGTTCCTTCAGCAAGCCCGAGACCTTCCGCAATGGTCTTAAACGATATGCGACCGTCTTTGAGTTCTTTTATTATGGCGATATCAGTTGTATCCATGTCGGTATAAATCTCCTTTATTAACAATAGAAATTATATCTTCCTTTGGCTATAATGTCAAATATTGACACCAGAAACGACAATATCAGCATTTTTTTGGTTAGCATTGACGGTATCATTAAAATGTTGGTTCTGTTTGCCATATTTTTTACCAGCCAGCATGGACATTTCTTGCCAATCACCTCAAGAGTTGCATTTGCAACTTGAATTCGCCTTTTGAAGTGACTAAAAAGGAATATCGTTTTTTTTCAGGCCATACCTCAAATGAATCACTTGACCGGACTGTCGATCCTGTCCACACTCAGAGAACCAAGCCATGAACCCAAGAGATGTAAAAACCATAAACGATGCCAAAAAAATCGTTACAGAGCGTAACCTCAGCCATGTAAAAGTTGGGTTGTTTGATAACGATGGCGTGATGCGCGGCAAGTATATGAGTCGTGAAAAGTTCTTCTCATCACTTGATAATGGCTTCTCGTTTTGTGATGTGGTGTTGGGCTGGGATTCCAAGGATCAGCTCTACGATAACGTCACCTATACCGGCTGGCACACAGGATACCCTGACGCCCCTGTTAAAATACTGCCGGAGAGTTGTCGTGATATTCCTCTTGAAGAAAACATGCTGCTGTTTCTGGCAGAATTTGCAGAACAGGCTGAAGCGGTTTGTCCTCGTGGTACCTTACGCCGGGTGATCGACAAAGCTGTTGACATGGGCTTTGAGGCCTATGCCGCATTTGAATATGAGTTTTTTATATTTGAGGAAACTCCTGATTCCATCCGGGAAAAAAAGTACACCGATCTCAAGCCGATGACGCCTGGCTGGTTTGGCTATTCAATGATTCGTAACTCAACCCATGCCGACCTTCATCATCAGATTCTTGACTTGGGGCAGCAGATGGATTTCCCCATTGAAGGTCTGCATACAGAAACCGGCCCCGGTGTGCTCGAAGCCGCAATTACAGTTGACTCGGCACTTAATGCCGCAGACAAAGGGGCTTTGTTTAAAACATTCATGAAGGTGCTGGCACAGCAAAACGGTCTAATGGCCACCTTTATGGCAAAATGGTCAAACGATTATCCCGGACAGAGCGGGCATATTCATATATCACTGCGACATAAAAAAGAATCTGTAAACGGCTCAGGATCGGCCTTTTATGATGATTC
>JAYEKB010000231.1:7103-12377 GCA_034660835.1 Thermodesulfobacteriota bacterium | reverse complement strand
TACTGACGCAAGAACAATGGAGTGTTGCAGAAGCTGTCCGGAAAAGCTCCCCTCGAAAACAGAAAAAGGGAAAGAAAAGCAGCCGGGACAAATCTCTGAAAGAAAAGTGAACCCGGCAGACCTTTAGGGACTGGAAATAAATAACTCATCGTTTTCGCATCCATGCTTCAGGCCATTTTTAGCCGATTCTCAATCACAAAATCCTCGAATTAGCGCTGCTAGTTCTGCGGTTTTGTTCAATCGGATCGACTAAATATGACCTAAATCACGGCGCGAATTCCAATAACTAATTTTTTCCAGTCCCTCAGAGCCTGTCTCCACGCACAATATTTTATGGCTACCTATATAACGACACCAATTTATTATGTAAACGCCATGCCCCATCTTGGGCATGCTTATACCACTATTATTGCGGATACCTACAGCCGGTTTCGCAGGCTGTGCGGCGATGATGTCCGTTTCCAGACCGGAACGGATGAACACGGTGAGAAAATTGTCCAGGCAGCGGAGAACGAGGGGGTTAGCCCGCGCGAGTATGTTGACCGCATTTCAGATACCTTTCTCCATACCTGGCCAGGCCTGGCAATAGAACCGGATCATTTCATCCGAACCACCTATCCCGAGCATATCAAGACGGTGCAGGATATTCTGCAAAAGGTGTATGATCAGGGGGATATATATTTTTCAGAGTATTCCGGCCATTACTGCAAGGGTTGCGAGCGGTTTCTAACTGAAAAGGAACTTGTGGACGGCAAGTGTCCCGATCACCAGACAACACCGGAAGAGATTACGGAGCAGAACTATTTTTTCCGGATGTCCAAATATCAGGACTGGCTTATTGATCATATTAAAAACAACCCGGAATACATCACGCCTGAGCGCTACCGTAACGAAGTGCTCTCCTTTCTCAGCGAACCGCTGGAAGACCTTTGCATATCCCGCCCCACCTCGCGTCTGACCTGGGGAATTCCGCTGCCCTTTGATGAAAAATTCGTCACCTATGTCTGGTTTGATGCCCTGATCAACTATCTGACCGGTATCTGCTATCCGGACGGCTCTGATTTTGAGAAGTACTGGTCTGTGGCCGAGCACGTGATTGCCAAGGATATTCTTAAACCCCATGCCATCTACTGGCCTACCATGCTTCAGGCCATGGGGCTGCCGCCCTTTAAACGGCTGCATGTGCACGGCTACTGGAACGTGGATGAGACCAAGATGTCCAAGTCCATAGGAAACGTGGTTCGTCCCGGCGAGTTGGTGGATGAATACGGCGTGGACACGGTGCGTTATTTCCTGCTGCGGGAAATGAGTTTCGGGCTTGATTCTTCATTTTCCAGTGATTCCATAGTTGCCCGCCGCAATTCCGACCTGGCTAATGACCTGGGAAACTTGTTCTCCAGAGCTTTGACCATGATTGGTAAGTACGCGGATAGCAAGGTGCCGGAAGTTGGCGAGGCAACCGTGACGGATGGGGACCGGGAACTCATTGTTGCTATGGAGACGATGATTGATTCCTATACAAAGTCCATGGATAGTTTTGAGTTCCATAAGGCGCTGCAGGCGGTCTGGGCAGTGATAGGTATGCTCAACCGGTTTATTGTTACCAATGCCCCCTGGGAACTGGCTAATGACCCTGCTCAGGCCGGACGGTTGAATACGGTGCTATATTTTCTGGCCGAAAGCCTGCGAGTTCTCGCCCTGGTGTTGCGACCGGTTATGCCCGTGGCTGCCGGTAAGATGGCTGCTGCTCTGGGAATGGACGAGAGCCTGCGAAATGCGGTACTGGAAATTGACGGCAGGTGGGGTAAAATGGAGCCGGGGACCGTGGTAGACAAGGGGCCGCAGCTGTTTCCCCGCCTGGATAAAAAAAATAAAAAGAAGAAAGCGCAATCTGAAAAGCAGCAGAAAAAAAAGAAAACAGAACAGACTGCCGCCCAGCTGGACATGGAGGGCATAATTACTTTTGACCAGTTCGGCAAGGTCGAGCTGCGGGTGGCCGAGATCGTTGCGGCCGAGAAGATAAAAAAAGCGGACAAGTTACTTAAACTCACCCTCAATGCCCCTGAAAAACGTACGGTCGTTGCCGGCATTGCCAAACAGTACAGCCCGGAAGAACTGGTGGGCATGAAGGTCATTATTGTGGCTAACCTGAAGCCGGCCAAGCTCATGGGCGTGACCTCCCAGGGCATGGTGCTGGCTGCGAAAGAAAAAGATGAAGACGGCAACGAACGGCTGGTCCTGTCCACCGTTGCCGGTGATATTGCAACCGGTTCCAGAGTTGCTTGAACTCAGAAACCAGAAATCATAATTTAGAGCTTAGAATCCTATGTTTATGTTTGGAAATTTTATACTGGCAATCGCCAAACTGCTTAATTTTGCCCTTTCCGCCTATATCTGGATTGTAATTGGACGGGCGGTCATTTCCTGGGTCAATGCTGATCCCTATAACCCCATTGTCCGTTTCCTGATCCAGGTAACGGATCCGATCCTGTTGAGGATCCGGCGTTATATACCGTCAATGGGCGGATTTGATCTCAGCCCCATGATCTTGATCCTGGCGATCGTTTTTCTGCAGAGTTTTCTGGTTCCCACCCTGACGCAGATCGGCATGAGTCTGCAGTAACAGGCGGGTTAGGCTAAAGCTGTTTAGGCTGAAGGCTTTTTAGGGCTTAAGGATTCTCAAACAACAAGTAGGGTGGATAAGCGTAGCGCATCCACCAGTAAATGAGTGTTTGGTGGATGCGCTACGCTTATCCACCCTACCTTCTGAGTATCAACAATTGCTGAAGTTAATGACATTGGTCTTTTACTAACAGCCTTCAGCCTACAGACCTACAGCCTGAAAAAAATGCCCTATCTGCAAACACTGCCCAACGGGAACCTCCTCCTTTCTCTCTATGTTCAGCCCCGGGCCAGCCGCAACGAACTTGCCGGTTTGCACGGTGATGCTCTTAAATTGCGCCTTACCACACCTCCTGTGGACGGCAGGGCTAATAAGGCGGTTATCTCTTTTCTGGCAAAACTATTTAAAATTCCGAAATCCGCCATAATTATCAGGAGTGGCCTTCAGAGTCGTTCCAAGATGGTACTGTTGTCCGGCCTGGATGAACAAAAAGTTCGTAGCTTAGTGCTTTAATAGGAAAAGGAAAAGGGCTGCAGTAACGCAACTGAAATAGGGAGAATAATGAGTGTGCAGCTCAAGAGTATAGGCGAAGTTTTTTTCAAAACATGGGTGCTGTATACAAGCAGAGCTGTTCCCATTTTGGTTGTTGTATGGCGGCGGGATAACTAAAGACAATGCTGCGGAATTAATAAACTTGCAGGGGATCGCAGCTCTTATGTTAAGCAGGAGTTGTCTGAATGGAGACGAGTTTGCGGAGCTTGTCAACAGCGTTCAGTGATCGATGTTAAGTAATATTGTCTGTAGGTTTTTTATAGTAGGGTGGATAAGCCTGAGGCGCATCCACCAAAATGAGATATTATGAGCAATTATCGCAGAGCGGTACAACCCGGTGCAACATATTTTTTTACCGTGGTAACCTATCACCGTAAATCCTGGTTCGACTGTGAGGAGAATGTGTCTGTTCTTCGGGAGGCGTTTCGCCGGAACATGGAAAAACGTCCGTTTCGGATGGATGCTGTTGTTGTGTTACCTGACCACCTCCATTGCCTTTGGCAGTTACCACAAGGAGACAGTGACTTTTCCGGACGTTGGCGAGAGATCAAAAAAAGAGTTTCACGACAACTTGATTCCCGGACAAATGCACGTAATGAACGGTTGGTATGGCAAAAGCGGTTCTGGGAGCATCTCATCCGTGATGAAAAGGATTGGAGAAATCACATGGATTATATTCATTACAATCCTGTTAAACATGGCTTGGTAAAGAGGCCTACGGATTGGCCATGGTCATCTTTTTCTAAAGCAGTGGCACGTGGGTGGTATGTTACGGATTGGGGCATGACCGAACCGGCAATGATTGTCGGTATGGATTTGGAATGAGTGTTAGGGGCAGTGATTTTGGTGGATGCGCTTCGCTTATCCACCCTACACGCTGGCGTATGCTGGAATGCACCAATACTGAATGGAGTTTTGGTGGATGCGCCTCAGGCTTATCCCCCCTACACTTGGGCGTGTACTGGAATGTAGGGTGGATAAGGAGCGAAGCGACGCATCCACCAAAACCACTCAATATCGCAGTAGTTTACATAGCCATCAAGCGCCTGATCCGTTCCTCCATGGGAGGGTGGGTGGAAAACAATTTAGATAGTGAACTACGCGACAGCGGGTTAACGATGTACATCTGGGCCGAAGCCGGGTTAACCTCCATGGGGCGCTGTTTGTTATAGTTTGAGAGTTTATCCAGGGCACTGGCCAATGCCTTTGGATTGCCGCTGATCTCGGCGCCGGCTGCATCAGCAATGTATTCCCGACTGCGGGAAATGGCCATCTGGATCATGGATGCAGCAAGTGGTGCCACGATCATCATGATAATGGTGGCTATCGGACTGCCTCCATCTTCATCACTGCGTCCTCCTCCAAACATCATACCCCACTGGGCCATAGTGGCGAGATACGAGATCGCACCGGCCATGACTGCGGCAATGGAGCTGATCAGGATGTCGCGGTTCTTGATGTGACCCAGCTCGTGCCCCAGTACTCCCTCAAGTTCTTCCCGATTCAGTGCCTGCATGATGCCGGTTGTGACCGCAACCGCAGCATGGTCTGGGTTTCGACCGGTGGCAAAGGCATTGGGGGTGGGGTTATCCACTATGTAAACTTTGGGTTTGGGTATTCCGGCCCTGGTGGCAAGGCTGGCTACCATTTGGTGCAGATCCGGCGCTTCTGCTTCGGAAACTTCTCTGGCCTTGTTCATGGCCAGGGCCATTTTGTCTGAATTCCAGTAGGCGAAAAAGTTGAGGCCTAAAGCCATAATCAGAGCGAACATCATTCCCTGTTGACCTGCCAAAGCCTGGCCGCCGACCATGAACAGTCCAGTGAGGGCAGCCATGAGGATAAAAGTTTTAGTGGTATTCATGCAAGTACTCCAACTTGGTGAAGGGCCACGTATAGCCCGTACATCATTACGGATCAGATTAAATTAATGACATTAGGATGAAAATACTACATGAGTGCAAGCATAGCCTCAACCAGCTTATCCGTCCCCTGACCAATTTGGTCAACCCGGGAATCTAACATGTAGCAGGGGGTGGTGACCAGTTTGTTGTCAGCATCAACAGTGACCTCTCCCTGCAGGGTTGTGGTGTGGCGTCCAC
>JAYEKB010000231.1:0-7003 GCA_034660835.1 Thermodesulfobacteriota bacterium | reverse complement strand
ACCAGCTTATCCGTCCCCTGACCAATTTGGTCAACCCGGGAATCTAACATGTAGCAGGGGGTGGTGACCAGTTTGTTGTCAGCATCAACAGTGACCTCTCCCTGCAGGGTTGTGGTGTGGCGTCCACCCATTTTGGTAATATTTTTTGCTGTGGCCTCGTCCTGACCAATGGTCAATTCAACATTATCAAGTATCCTGGCAAGAATAACCGGTGCAATGCAGAGGGCACCAATGGGTTTTCCTGCCGCATACATGGTTTTGACTGCGTTTTCTACATCTTTGTTGACCGAGCAAGCCGAGCCGTCAAAGGCATAGGTGCAGAGATTCTTGGCAGCACCGAAACCACCTGGTATAATCAGGCCGTCCACCGTGTCGGCGTTAAATTCAACCAGATCCAGAATATTGCCCCTGGCAATGCGGGCGGATTCGATCAGCACGTTGCGTTGTTCCGCCATTTCCTGGCCAGTGATATGATTTAACACATGGTGCTGGTCAATATCCGGGGCAAAGCACTGGTAATCCGCTCCATGTTTATGGATGGCCCACAGGGTCAGGGTGGCTTCATGAATTTCGGCACCGTCCTGATGACCGCAGCCGGAAAGGATGACCGCAATTTTTTTTGGCATGGATGAGTCCTCCTTTGGGGTAAAAAATGATGTACTGAGAAAATGCGTCCTTTGTTATTCCTGCATGGAACATACTTCCGGCAGGTTACGAAACTTCTGGGCATAATCAAGCCCGTAACCTACCAGAAATCCCTTGTTAAGCACAAATCCAACATAGTCGACCTTGACTTCAGTCTCTCTCCGTTCGTGCTTGTCGATCAGGCTACAGGTCTTAATTGACGCCGGTTGATATGTTGTAAAGTAGTCGTGCAGCCAGGCCAGGGTGGTACCGGTATCAACAATATCTTCAACCAGCAGGATATCCTTGCCTGCCAGTTCAAGATCCGGTTTTTTTGAAAGGGTGATGGTGCCGGTAGTCGCGGTGGCATCACCATAGCTGGCCACCCGAATGAAGTCCACTTCAAGCTCCAAATCAATTGACCGGACCAGGTCGGCAAGAAAAATAAAAGCACCGTTAAGAATGCCGATCAGGACCAGTTTTTTGTCTCGATAGTCAGCACTGATCTCCCGGCCCAGAACCTCGACCCTATCATGAATGTCCTGTTTGCTGAGGATAGTTTCCGTAATTTCCATGTGGTTGTATTACTGCTCCTGCTGCCACTCTTTCAACAACTGTTCCGCCTCCTGCCGCTCTTTGAACTCCTGATCCTGGCCCAGGGCCTGCTGTAATTCATTGATGGCTACTTTTTTCTTGTCTTCCCCATACAGAGCCATGGCAAGGTGATAACGAAAAACGGGCACATCAGGCTTCTGCTCCACGGCCTGCACAAACTCATTACGTGCCAGACCAAACGACTTGCGTTTATAATGGACCATGCCGGTGGTATCAATAATGTGCACGTCGTCCGGGAGCTGCTGTTTGGCAACCATGGCCAGACGTAATGCCTCGCCAAGATCAGGCTGTGTCTCCTGTGTAATCATCCAGGCAAGATTGTTTGCTGCCGGCGCAAAGTCGCGGTTTATCTGCAAGAGCTGTTCGTATCGCTCTCTGGCTGCTGCACTCTCGCCCTTTTGCTCAAGTAAGGTGGCGAGTCCCATCAGGGCCTGTATGTTTTTTGGGTGTTTTTCCAGCAGGGTTGAATACTCGGCAATGGCTTCATCCAACTTATTCTGTTTATTCAATAGAGCCGCACTCAGGGCGTAGGTACGAGGGTTCTGCGGGGCGATTTCCTGCGCCTTTTTAAATGCTGCCAAAGCCTCATCAAACTGTTCTTCCTGCATGTGCATGGTGCCGAGCAGGATCAGATTGCCCACGCTTTCCGGAGCTTTTGTAAGCTGTGCCTTAACAAGATCAATAAGTTCAGATTTACTCTTACCCTTGCTGCCGTTGATCCGTACTACATTAATCAGGGCCAGGGTGTTGCCCGGTTGAATGTCAAGGAGTTTTTGAAAGGTGGCCAGAGCTTTGTCAAGATTTTTCTGAGCTATATAGGCAAGCCCGAGATTACCAAGAACTTCAACGTTGTCCGGGGCCTTGTCCTGCATACTCTCGAGTATCTTGACGGCTTTTTCATTATCTCCGGCAAAGAGGGTGCTTTTGGCAAATAACAGTGCCGCCTGAAAGTTTCTGGGGTTGAGTTTAAGGGCAATGGCTGCTTCCTGACGGGCGTCGTCAAATTCACGGGCCCTGAGATGGAGCAGGGCAAGCAGACTATGATATTTTGAGTTGCCGGGATTTTTTCTGATGGCCTCCATGGAACTGTTCAGGGCCAGTTCCATCTCGCCAAGATTCATATGGGCAAAGGCCTTGGCAAAATAGACATCAGCCCAGGCCGGATAGTTTTTGGCCATTTCCGTTAAAATGGAAAGAGCCTGCTGGTTGTCGCCTTCTTTGAGTAGAAATTTTGCCTGGACAAGGTTCGCACCGCCATTTTTAGGATTGTCAGCAATTATTTCCTCCATGGTTGTACGGGCCTGATCAAATTTTTTCTGTTCGAAATAATAATCGGCCAACTGTCCTTTAATGTCCAAAGGGTTGTCAGCTTTTTCCATGGCAGCCAGGTATGCTGTCTCTGCTTGGGTCGCTTTGCCGACCTTCCGGTAAAAACCGGCAAGGATAAGCTTGACCCTGATATCCTCAGGAGACAGCTTGACAGCTTGCTGCAGGGTTGCTTCGGCCTTGTCGACTTCATTATTCTGCTGCTGCAGGGAGGCAAGCATGATGAGAGGTGTGGAATTGTCCGGAAATTTTTCGATCATCAGATTGATGGTTTCTTCCGCTTTGTCTTTATTCTGCTGTGATTGATAAAAACCATAGAGTATCTGGTAATTGGCAAGCTTATCGGGGTTGGCTTCAATTGCTTTATTGAATGCTGTTTCCGCGTCTGTATTCTTTTTCTGCGCAGCATACAAACGGCCCTTGGTGGAGTAGAGGCGGTCAAGTGCAGGGTCAATATCAATTGCTTGGTTTAAGAACGCTTCAGACTTGTCAAAGTTACCGTCAATCAGTTCCAGATTTGCCAGCAGGGCCAGTACATCCACATTGTCAGGGGCATCCGTGAGGAGTGCTTCGGCTTGCTGGCGGGCGCCGTCTTTATCCCTGCTCATGAGCAGAAATTCGGCTGTTTTCAGCCGGGCGTCGGTGTTGCTTGGATCCAGGCTGGCTACCCTCTGCAGCTGTTTAAAAGCGTTTTTTATGTCGCCGCTCTCTAAGTAGAGCAAGCCAAGCTGGTATCTGGCATCCGCATATTTCGGATCGACCTGGACAGCATTTTTAAATTCGATCACCGCTGCCTTGGGCTTATCCTGCTTCACATAAACCATACCTTTTTCAAAATGGTTCAGTTTGCTTTTTTCCGGATCGGAGGAGCAGCCGCCAAGCAGAACCACCAGGAAAAGGGGAATGAGTACACGGATCAGTTTTCTTGAAAACGGTTGCATGGTAATCCCTTTGGAAGAAGTAAAATGTATGATAGAATTCAAGCAATATAAGAATATACACCAGATTTTGTGTATATCCATAGAAAAAGTTACGATTATTTTTCGGCTTATGCTACATTCAGTGAATAAGTATTTGTTAAATGCTACTGCGATAACAGGAGGAAAGCAATGATGAGCAAACAGTATGGGGCAGGTGTTGTTTTTTTTATTGCCATGTTTTTGGTGACGGTATTTGGGGCTGGAGACGTGGTATTAGCTGCTGAATCGACATCAGATGTTGTGGTTGACAGCGCCGAAAAAGAGAAAATACGCCAGGAGATTGTCGGCAACGTGCAGTTGCCCGGTGAGGAGCAGGAATATGTGATTGGTCACACTGACATCCTCTCCATCAGTATTTATGGCGAAGGTGATATGGCTGCATCTAATGCCGGCGCAGGCACCCGTACAGATGCAGGGATGGGCGGCGGAGCAGATGTTCGTCGCGTTGGTGGTGGTGTGGAAGTGCGTATGGATGGCCGGGTTTCCCTGAGACATATTGGCGATGTAAAGGTTGTGGGCATGTCACTTACTCAGCTTGCCGATTACTTGAAAAAGCTCTATGCGTCTGTTTTGGAAGACCCAATTGTGACAGTTACCCTGCTGCAGAGTAACAGCCGCAGGTATACCGTTATGGGACAGGTCAATGCTCCCGGAATATTTCATCTTGATTTCCCGGTGACCATTGTCCAGGCCATTGCCCGCAGTGGGGACTTTAATGAATGGGCTAAGCATGATGTAACTGTCATCCGTCAGGGCAGTGATTCTACCTCGGTGAAAAGTAAGGGAAAGAAAACGGTAAAGTTTGATTATGATGATTTCCTTGACGGAGAAGATCTGGAAAATAATATCTATCTTCAGGCGAACGATGTCATGATTGTGCACTAAGGGCCTGTGCAAAAATAAGTGTCACAACCTTACTTGTCTTTTTGCTCATTTCCCGCGTTGCAAAAATAGTTACATAGCGTTGCTATGCGCCCATTTTTGCGTCTTGGAAATGAACAAAAATCCTGCGTAATCTTGTAACACTTATTTCCTTACAGGCCCTAAGGGTGTCAATTGCATTGAAAAGGATGGTTTTTCGACGATTAACTATGGGTGGAGCATGACGATGGATTACAGGAGTTGCAAAGCAATTGCAATCCTTGCAGGTGTTGGGATTCTGATTTTCGTCAATCCTGCTCTTGTTTGTGCAAGACAGAATACTGTTACTGGTGACCTGTCTGTCGGATATGACCTTCGAGAACGAAACTATGATGAACGTTCCGTTGAGGAAGCCATAGAGCCCTCAGCCGAGGATACTACCGGGTCAGAAACCGAGGTATTTCTTGTTGAAGACCGGGCCGACGACCTGAACCGGATATTTATTGAGCCTCGTTTGACATTCTCCTCAATCGGCATAACCGATCAGCTTACGCTCACCTATGCACCCAGGATTAATTTTGAGGAGAATGACTACGCAAATCATTTAGATCATGATTTCGGGCTGCAGGCGACAAAGAACTTTTCCAGGGACTGGTCTGTTTCCCTTAGTGACACTTTTTTTCTTGGCGATGATTCCCTGCGGGAAAGCGATACGCGTACGGCGGTTGTCGGCACACCCGGGGCGGAAGATAGTGGTGAAGCTCCTGCCCCAGTTGCCGGGGAAGAGGATCAGAGTGGCTTAAGCGAACAGGCTGCCAGCCGACGGTTTTGGCGTAACGAGTTGGAATTGTCTACAGACTATATCTATGGGGAGGACTCGGTTGTGGGGATAGGGTTTTCCTACGGACAGCTACGCAACGTTGACGATGATATTGGGGGGTATACTGAATATGATCGATATAGAGGGATGTTGAATGCATCCTATCGCTTTAATCAACAGTGGATCGCTGAAGCCGATGGACAGTTTACCCGGGGTATTTTTGATGAACCGGAGGTCGCCGTTGTCCGTGTCAACCCTGATGAGGAGGATATTAACATAGATGTGGTAGAGGGGCGTACTTCCGACGACCTGCGTGAGTACGATCTGTCGACTATGGTCACCTATGATTGGAGGGTGCGGGACAGTCTTTTTACCAGTTATCGTTTTTTGGCAACAGAATATGATCATCCTCTGCGTGATGATGTCTTGGGCCATGAGTTCGCCCTGGGTTGGAGCCATGATTTTAACCCTCATCTGCATCTCACTCTTTCCGGCGGCCCTTCATTTGCAAAGATAGAAAACAGAGACTGGGAATCAGATTACAACGCTTATGTGGATTTGACTAAAGACTTCATGCATGCTTCGTTCCGTGTTTACGGTGAACAGGGATATGAGCTGGGGAATTTTGACGGCCGCCGTAGCGGGCCCACCCTTTTTTGGCGGTCTGGGGTGGATTACAACCACCAGATTTCCGAGAATCTGACCGGTTCAATTTTCGGTGGATACCGCAACAGCCAGCGAGAGCAACTGCCTGATGTGGTTGGTGTGGTCATTATTGAAGGTGAAGGCGGCGGTACAGGAGATGTTAACCTGCCTGAGTCAGATAACTTTGAATATACCGAAGAATTTTATGATGCCGGCTTAAGTCTTTCATATTCCTTTCTGCGCTGGTACACTGTAACAGGCGGTTATCGCTATTCAAACTTTGAGTCCGAACTTCCTTCAGACAGCAATTATGATGAACATCGGTTTTTTATTACCTTGACAGCATCCAAGGATCTTTTTCGCTGGTAAATCGCATGTGCGGGATTGCCGGTTATTTTAATATTCAGCACGATCCTGAAGGAGACCTCTCTCTGCTTGAACGAATGATCTGGCCCCTCCAGCATCGTGGGCCCGATGGCTTTGGTTTTTTTCAGGATAAACGGGCAGGTCTTGCCCATGCCAGGCTCTCCATTATCGACCTTGAAGGCGGTTGGCAGCCCATCCATAATGAAGATAAGACGTTGTGGATAATTTTTAACGGTGAGATCTTCAACTACCCTGAACTACGCCGGCAACTCATCAGCCGTGGCCACCGGTTCTCCACCCATTCCGATACCGAGGTCATTATTCATCTGTATGAAGAAAAGGGTGAAGACTGCTTGCAGGAGCTGAATGGTCAGTTTGCCATAGCTATCTATGACCAGCAGCAGCAGATGCTCTTTCTTGCCCGGGACCGCATGGGGATCCGGCCTCTGTTTTATACCGTTCATGCCGGACGCTTTTATTTTGCATCAGAGATCAAGTCAATTTTCTCCGCAGATTCAACAATTCCGCGCGCAATTAATCCGGAAGTCATTGGCGAAATTTTCACCTTCTGGAGCCCGGCCGGAACAGAGACGGTTTTTCAAGATGTCCAGCAGCTTGATCCCGGCTGCTGGCTGAAAGTTGACTGTCAGGGTAAGATAGACCAACAACGTTACTGGCAGATTCCCTTTGGCGATAGCCGCCGGTCAACGGCAAGTGAAGCTGATCTTGCCGAGCAACTTCGGGAACTCCTGATCGATGCCACCCG
>JAYEKB010000230.1:0-2958 GCA_034660835.1 Thermodesulfobacteriota bacterium | reverse complement strand
GGCTGCGCTCACGCTCATATAAATACTGCTCAAGAGCCCCCTTCTTGCTAAGAAGCTGATCAGAAATCCGGTACATGCCATACAGGCTGAGACCATCAAAATCATACTCAATCAGCTCACCAAGACCTGATCGCTCCCGGAGCCACGCATGCGTTGCCAGTTCACTGCCCGGTGCACAGGCCCTGCCAATAATTGTCCCAATGGCAGCAGCCATCTGTGGTTCATTGAAACCAAGTTCTCTCAACTTCTTATCAAGCCCTAAAAACCGCAATGCTTCCAGGGTAACATGCTCACCGCCAACACTGCGCGGTCTGCTCATCTCAATACTGTCAAGATCAACTTCCCGGTAGTCGATATCGTCAGGGTCGCTAACATCCTGATGTGACAGGATAATTCTCGCCGCAAATCCCTGCGCCAACCTCTCGATATCACCATCAATATCTAACAAAGATTGCTGTCCACGGAAAATGTCCTCAATCCGCTTTGTCAAATCCGGCCACTGTTCTCTGGGCAAAGAGAAATCAACACCAAGATTGAGTAAGGTGCGTTGCCGAACCCCTTTTTCAGTACGTCGGGATTCCACAAGCCGATAGGTGTAATAGTGTCCACCGGCTTTTCTTTTCTGACATTGTGTTTTTCGAATATACATACAACCAGGGTGGCATAAAAATCATTCCCTGTCAAGAGTGCATTGTACTTCTTGGCACTACAGACGCCTGGCAGACAGTCAACTATCTGAATTTCCGTTATTCATATTTTTTCGTATGACGAAAAAATTGTGTTTCAAGGATTTATGATAATTGATCGCAAAAAGTTGGGCTGAGCCAGAAGAATCCGAACCAGGGTTAGTTGCGGGACATAAAAGCGATGTGCGGTAGCGAACGGATCGGGTTGGTAGCTTTCTGCCCACTTAACGGCTTCGGCTATCTTGCCCTGACGAAGGACCAGTTCCCGCCTGAAATGCATGGGCAAGTTGCAGTAAGGGGGCGTTACCGGTATTAAGACCATAGTGGACAACAGATTCAGCTATCTAGGATATGTACAACCTTTTTGGCGTGAGCTCCGATGCCCTCATCAGCAATAAAGACCAGGGCGTCCATGATGTCGGCCAGCTTGACGATCAGCAGGTACTCCGGGTTGGTCCGGCGGATAGATTCTTTCATTTCGGTCAGCCAGGGTGCAATTTCGTTTTCAATGGCCTCAATGGGATCATTTTCTCCGCTGATATCCTCGATATGTCGATTGAGCGGGCTCGGCAGATCACCCATGAGTAGCTCCGGGGTTCGTGCAGGGATGCGTACTCCATAATTTTCAGAAGACTGGAATCATCTAAATCAGGACCGAGGATATCTTTGGCAAGTCTGTTTGATATTCGAGTCACCATGTAGTGATGCTCGGCCAGGGTCTGGTCCCGCGATGTACGCACGCTGTGCCAGCTGGTGACGTGGCCGGAACGGGCAAGATCGGCAAGGGTGAATTTGGGGAGAATCATGGTAATCATGATACCGGAAAACAGCATTCGATCCAATGCAAATTCATCAGTCTACAGGGCATCCCTTCTTTCCAACACTTGGTCAGCATTGTTACGCAGGTAATCCAGAAAAACCGAGGCAACAGGAGAAAGCTCTCTGTTTTTACGCTGGATCAGATAAAAAGGACGCTGCAGTGTATGGCCTTTAACCGCAACAGCAACCAGTCTGCCGCAGTTGACATCATCTATAACCGCACGTCTGGAAAGAATAGATATTCCAATTCCCGCCTTGACCGCTTCCTTGACCGCTGCAGTAGAACCTATTTCAGCAACTTCCTGCAGGCTGCTTTCTTTGAGGCCGTTTTTTTCCAGAATCCGAGCAAAGACCTTGCGGGTTCCGGAATCGGGCTCCCGCAAGATGAACGGCTCCCGGACAATATCATTTAAAGGAACTGATTTCCTGATTGCCCATGGATGATCAGGATGAACAGCCAAGGTCAGTTCATCGGAGAACATTGCTGTCCAGTTCAGCCCGCTCTCATTCCATCTTGCTCCGACCACTCCAAGTTCATGTTCTCCGGACACAACCTTTCCTGCAATGATTCGTGAACCGGTGATCCGCAAAGTAGCTTTTATTGACGGGTGTTCCAGGCGGAACCGGCTAATCAGTCCGGGCAGGATATAGGTTCCCGGAATCGTACCGCAACCGATCATGAGCCTGCCGATAAGCTTACCGCCGTACTCCCCAATCGCCTGTACAGCCTCATCTTGGGTTTGCAGCATTTTTTGGGCGTATTTGTACAGCAAACGGCCCACAGGCGTTGGTTCCACCTCCCGACCCAGCCGATCCAGGAGTTTTTGATCCAGTTCACGCTCAAGACTGCGTATGTGCTCACTTACGGTGGGCTGAGACAGGAACATTGCCTCGGCAGCACGGGTAAAGCTTTTCAGTTCCACTACCTTGCAGAAGGCATCGAGTTTTCTGATTTCCATGGGATGAATGTGTTTTTGGTTTATCTGGTACTGTTAGTGCCTTACTCATAAATTCCTGTCATAAAAAACAAGAAAAAATACGAAATTCGAATATCGAAATCCGAAACAAATTTTAAAATCAAATGTTTAAATGACAGAAAGGATCACAGCCCTGGAACAGTATTTTTGGGGTTGTTTTGATCATTAGAATTTATGTCATTCGATATTGTTTCGAATTTCGTGCTTCTTATTTCGTATTTCCGGTTTATCCGGATTAGACCTATGATTCACCTTTCTGTCATAGATATTTCCTATTTGCAGTATAAAATATAATAATATAACATCTGCTACATTATTTAACAGGTTATTTGTATTCAGTTAGCACAAGCCGAATAAAAAAATGGTCAGTGAATGCGGGGATGGGATGAAATTTTACCGCAGAGACGCGGAGAACGCGGAGAGAACTACTTATAAAACCCTGAACGGAGAATAGTAAATGAAAAAATTCCTTTATG
>JAYEKB010000229.1:0-12459 GCA_034660835.1 Thermodesulfobacteriota bacterium | reverse complement strand
ACCTGAAAATACGAAATTAGAATCACGAAATTCGAAACAATCCCGAATGATCAAAAAACAAATGATCAAAACAAGCTCCAGGTATTCTGTTTTGCTATAGCCCCTGTTTTGTCATTTACAATTTTGAGTTTAGAATTCGGAGTCACGCTAACCTGTTTCGGATTTCGATATTCGGATTTCGAGTTTATTTTCAGGTACATAAAAACGAAAATAGATATAGGGATACTAATATGTTGTATAGCCATGTCTGAACCTCTTATTCTGGTTACTAATGATGACGGTGTGTACGCGCCGGGTATTCGGACTCTGTTTGATGCGGTCCAACCCCTTGGTCGTCCAGTTATTGTTGCCCCGGAACAGGACAAGAGCGCAGTCAGCCATTCTCTGACAATGAACCGGCCACTCAGGGTGCGGGGGCTGGAAACCGATATTTATACTCTTGACGGCACGCCGACTGACTGCGTAACAATCGGTATGAACAAGGTTCTGCCTGCAAGACCTGATCTGATTGTTTCCGGCATCAATCCGGGTGTGAACCTGGGTGATGACATCAGCTATTCCGGAACGGTATCAGCGGCCATCGAAGGAACCATGTACGGTATTCCATCCCTTGCCTTTTCCCTGGCAGGTGACGCTCCATTTGATTTCAGCATTGCTGCCGGGGTTGTCTTGAAACTGACCTCCATGGCCATTTCCTGTGGTCTGCCGGAAAACACCCTGCTGAATATCAATATACCCGATCGACCCGAGGAAGAGATCCGGGGAATCCGTTTTACCCGCCAGGGCCGTCGGGTCTACAAAAATGCCATCCAGGAAACGTTTGACCCCAGGCAGCGTAAACATTACTGGATCGGCGGCGGTACCGTCCACTGGACTGAAGGCGACAATACCGATGAACAGGCCCTGCGCCAGGGCTATATCTCGGTTACCCCCATCCAGCTCGATCTCACCAATCATGCAGGAATCGATTTTTTGAAAAATAACTGGAAAATGTAATACCCACGCTGTACTTTTTCAGTATCAGTCTCTGTATCCTCTCTCAAGAGCAGGAGAACGAAGGATTTCACCTTATACCCTATACCTTACACCTTATACCGTAAACCATGCCCTTACTTGGAGCTCACGAATCCGTATCCGGCGGCCTGCATCTGGCCTTTGACCGCATCAACCAGGTCGGCGGTGAAGCTTTGCAGATCTTTACCCGCAACCAGCGCCAGTGGAAGGCTGCCCCCCTGACCAGGGACGAGATCGCAGCATTTCAGGAGGCATGGCATGCGGCAGGCGGGATGCCGGTGGCCTCCCATGCCTCTTATCTTATCAACCTGGGCAGCAGTAAAGAGGAACAGGCTGCAAAATCGATTACCGCCTTTGTTGATGAACTGATCCGCTGTGCCACTCTCTTAATTCCCCATGTGGTCTTTCATCCAGGGAGTCATGGCGGCGCAGGGGTAGAGACCGGGCTGGCCAATGTCACGGAAAATCTTGACCGGGTTATTGAGCAGGCCGGTGATGACTGCGCTTCAGTAACCGTACTGCTTGAAACAACAGCCGGCCAGGGAACCGGACTGGGATACCGGTTTGAGGAACTGGCATGGATTCTGGAAAAGTCAAAATATCAGGATCGGCTCGGCATCTGCGTAGATACCTGCCATATCTTTGCCGCCGGTTATGATATCCGTACTTCCGAGACTTATGCGGCCACCTTTGCCGAATTTGACCGACTCATCGGCATTGACCGTATCCGTTTCTTTCACCTCAACGATTCCAAAAAAGAACTGGGTTCCCGGGTAGACCGGCATGAGCATATCGGCAAGGGCTACATTGGCCTTGCAGGCTTTAGTGAGTTGTTGATGGATAACCGCTTCAACAATCACCCCATGACCCTGGAGACTCCCAAAGGCAAAGACCTGGCTGAGGACAGGGAAAACCTGGCCGTGCTACGTTCGCTTTGCGGGTAGATTAAGGAACGGATTGAATGCGAAAGTGATGGTTCTGGAGTAGTTCAAGAAATTAGGGGGACACCTTGCTTAATTGCAAGAGCGACATTGGCAAAATATTGCCGAACATCGTTTGAGTGTTTCGATTGCGTCAGTTATATATATAAATGATATAAAATCAGAAGATTAAACAGCTTTCCTGCTTCGCTGTGACGCACATTATCTTGACAATCTGATCTGTTCAAATTATAATTATACATATATGTTATAATGCATGATAGAGAGGTGTAACTATGGGGCAGGTAACGATATATCTCGATAATGAGATTGAAAACAAGATGAAAACTGCGGCCAAAACAAGCGATCTGTCTGTCAGCAAATGGATTGCTAACATCATTAAAGAAAAAATAGTAACAGAATGGCCACAGGATGTTGTCAATTTGGCAGGTAGCTGGAAAGATGATTTTCCTTCCTTGGAAGAAATTCGCTCAAGTCAGGCTGCTGATACCAGCCGAGGGGATCTGTGAAGTTGTATCTCCTTGATACCAATACGTTGATATACTTCTTTAAGGGTATTGGCAAAGTTGCCGACATTTTATTATCAAAGTCACCTGAAGATATATCTATTCCATCAATTGCACTCTATGAACTCGAAGTTGGAATTGCTAAATCCAAAAATCCGATGAAAAGGAGAGAGCAATTAGAAGCACTTATATCACGAGTAAAGATTTCTTCTTTTGGGGTAAAAGAAGCGGAAATGGCCGCTGCCATAAGAGCCGGCCTGGAAAGTAAAGGCACTCCCATTGGCCCTTATGACACACTTATTGCGGGCACAGCATTAAGCACCAATGCAACGCTGGTTACCCATAATACAAAAGAATTTGCAAGGGTCAAAGACCTTACCATTGAAGATTGGTATTAGCGTTGAAGATACCCTATTCCTTGTAAAAAACGTGGATCAAAGAATGGGATATTTGACCATGTCAACGACGGTTTGTCTGAGGAAAATATTAAAATATCAGGTAATTACCAGTTGGAAATTATATGACAATGGTGTCAGTTGGCCTCAAACAGTGCTGCATTTTTTCAAAGTTCCCAGCGTATGCGAATGCAGGTCGGAATTATCAGAACCAGGCCGAAAATAGGTATATGAAGAGAATATTGACGATGCTCCGACTTTGCAGTTTTTTCCTGCTCGTTCTTACCGTATCAGCATCATCGGCCTATGGCGCGGACCAGTCATTTTTGAAGTGGCTGGATTCATTTTATCCGGTTGCCGCCCGGCAAGGTATTAACCGGACCACCTATGATCGGGCCTTTGCCGGGGTGAGTGAACCGGATCAAGAGGTCTTGAAAAAGGCGGCCTATCAACCTGAATTTACCACTGAGATATGGGATTATCTCGATGCCAGGATTAACCGAAAATCCATTGGCACCGGTCGAATTATGGGTGTTGTCTACCATAAGACCCTGCAGAAAATTGAGGCCCGTTTCGGTGTGGAATCCTCTGTACTGCTTGCCATTTGGTCCATGGAGAGCAGTTACGGGGCTGTCTTGCTCCGTTCCGGTCGCCTTCACAATATTCCCAGGGCTCTGGCAACGCTTGCCTATGCGGATAAGCATCGCCGAAAATTTGCCGAAAAACAGCTTATAGCCGTTTTGAAAATTATCCAGGACGGAGATATCACCCCTGACCGCCTGATCGGCTCTTGGGCGGGAGCCATGGGGCACACCCAGTTTATTCCCACCAGTTACCTGGCCTATGGCGTGGATATGGATGGTGACGACCGCCCCGATATCTGGAATTCCATTCCCGATGCCCTGGCAACGGCTGCAAATCTTCTCAAAAAAAATGGATGGCGGACAGGAAAGGCCTGGGGCTATGAGGTCCGGGTTCCGCCGCAGGGAACGCGTTATAAGGGAGAAACCAAGACCGTGGCCCAGTGGCGGAAACTCGGTTTTATCCGTGCCAACGGTTCTTCATTTTCGGAATCAGGGGAAAAAGCAGAGTTGAAAATGATTGGCACGGATCATGGTCCCGGCTTTCTTATGTTACGGAATTTTTTTATTCTCAAGCGGTATAATAATTCTGATTTTTATGCTCTGGCCGTGGGCCTGCTGGCAGACCGTCTAACCGGAAAAAAAGGGATGGTCCAGGATTGGCCCAGGCCTGCGGGATCGCTTTTAGTAGACGAGAAATTCGAACTGCAGGAGTTGTTGCAGAAAAAAGGATTCTATTCCGGTGAAATCGACGGTCATCTCGGATCCAACACCAGAAAGGGAGTGAAAGAATTTCAGCGGCAGCAGGGGATGTCTGCCGACGGCAATCCGACACGGGAAATTCTTGAGGCTCTTCGACGCTGAAAAAATAAGTATTCTCTCAATCTTTCCCGGTAACTTCCGGAACGGGGATACGGATCAAAACCGGTTGGGAATATCCTCCTGTCAGACCGTCGCTGTCAACCGCCCTGACCTGGAAACGATATTCGCTGTCAGGGTCAAGTTTACCACTATACAAAAATGTGGTGGCAGAGGTTACGCCGATTTTTGTTTTCAGGAAGCCCAATGTGTAAATCTCAAAATGGTCAATATCTTTTTCCGGATTGCCCTGCCATTGCAACATGATGCCCTGCGCTGTAAGCTGTGCGGTCAGACCCGATGGAGCAGCCGGCCGTGGCTTGGTTGCGGCGGTAACCGGTGAAATCAAGGCCCCCTGCAGCTGGTCACTGTCTATAGCCCGTACCTGGTACCAGTAGATGCTGCCATCGCGCAGCCCGCTGTCCGTGTAGCTGGTGGCCGGTGCCTTCACTGTCGCGACCCTGCGAAAATCATCCCCTGTTTCTCCCCGGAAAATTTCATAGACAGAGATATCATTTTCAGGGTTGGGCTGCCATTGCAGCTGGACTCGGCGGTACAGGTTGTTTGTTACCCGTATGCCAAGTACCGCAACGGGTGCCGGTTTGGTTGTCGAAGAAACTGTTGTAGAGTTTTCCGAGGAAATATCCAGTACATTAACGGAGCGCAGTTGATAGAAGTAGGTGGTGTTATCTGCCAGGGGAGAATTCCCGGACCCGCTATCTGTATACTCCTGGGTTTCCCGGCCGCGGACAAAGTCGATCTGTTGAAACTCCCCTTGTTCGCTTGTACTCCTGAAAATGGCGTACCCCCTGATATCCGGATCTTCACCCGGTGTCCAGAACAGAGGGATCTTTTTCGGTTGCTTCTCAACAGCCTGCACCTCGGTTGGGGGCAAGGGCGCACCCTTGGTACGTGCGGAAATAATAGGCGTGTTCTTGCTCTCTACGTCAAGTTTGTTTTTGGTGTGAAGGGTGTAATAATAGAGGCTGTCATCTGCCAGGTTGCCGTAATTGTTACTTCGGCCTGTGCCGTAATCAATAAAATTTTGCTGCCTGCGATTATTGATTTCGGCAACCTTTTCAAAAGGTCCTTTCGGGCTGGTACTGCGATAAATGGTATAGCCGGTCACATTGGGATCCTGTGAAGGTGTCCAGAAAAGACGGATGTGTCGCAGGTTGTTTTCAGAGGCCTGCAGAGCATCCAGGGGTTTGGGTGCTCCCGAGGTGGTAATGGAAAAAGGGGGTGCCGGCACATTTGCAAGCCCTGCCTTGGTAAGGCCGATGACGGTGTATGAGTAGCTTTTGCCGTCTTTGAGATTTGTATCTTCAAGAATAACCGGAGCATGATCATTACTGACTGGAGGAGTACGAGCGGTAAACACATCGTCCGGTTCTTCTGCCATGAGTAACTGATATGCCGCAAAGGTACACGGCGGATCAGGCTGGAGAATCACCCTGACTTTCCGAAGTCCTCCCCGGGTGGAGATAACCTTCGGCTTAGGCAGTTGCGGCGAGAAGATATCACCGCCGGCGACCATTTTGCTGATAAGCTTTTGCAGGCTTTCATCCATGATCCTGGTAATCTTTTGTTTATTTAATACTCGATATTGTTTATTACCTTCACATACAACCATAAGTACCCATGCTGTTTTTCCGGTTCGGCTATCTGTCATCTGGATGTTGAAGGCAAGGGAGGAGATGGTTCGAGGGATTAGAGTCGCCTGAATTACACCTCGGGCCTTTAATGTCCGGCCAAGTGTAACAACCTGCTGTTGCAGGTTCATCTTTTTCAGTTGCTTCCTGTTTTGTTCAAGCCAGCCGGTAACAGAGGATGCAGGGAGCAGGTCATATTTTCCTGTTTGCGCAAGTGCGGTGTAGAAAGAATCAGAGAGATCAGCAGCAAGCTGTGGATCGTCGGCCTGAAAAGGAAGCACAGCTACCGTATTGAAAATAATAGTCCGAAGGGCTGGGGCAAGAGCGACGGTTATTTCCGGACAGAGAGGGGCAGTAGTGTCATTTTCTTCAGCAACAGCTGTGGTGGCCAGTAGGGCGCAGAACAGGACCATAATGGAAAACTGTTTTCGCTGGAGCCACAGTAAATGATGTTTTAAGAAATGGGGCATGAGTTTGATGGAAAAATTTACGTTCTGATAGATTGAAATATCGTAGTTTTTGTAAAATACCAGATTGTGAATTTTTTGGAAACCTCAATTAGCCTGGGGGATATGGGGATATTTTTTTAGTGCTGCAGCTTGATTCTGTCGGCAAGCAGGTGAACCTGATGCAGGGTTTCTGCCAGGTCGAAGCTGAGGATCTTCCGGTCCTGCATGACCAATCGGCCGTTGATCAATACGGTCTGTACGTCCGCACCGCCTGCAGCATACACAAGAAGGTCTGTTCCATGCATGGGTTGGAGATGGGGCGTGTCAAGATTGATCAGGATTATGTCTGCCTTTTTTCCTGCGGTCAGGGCGCCGATAGTTGTTTCCATGCCGAGAACCGATGCTCCGCCGGTCGTTGCCATTGCAAGGATCTCTGCGGCCGGTACCGCCACCGGATCAAGAAAGCGGATTTTTTGTATTTTTGCGCAGATATCCATTTCCCGGAACATATCAAGACTGTTGTTACTTGCAGCACCATCCGTGCCCAGCCCTACCGGGATACCCTTTTTCAACATGGATTCCAGCGGGGAAATACCCGAGGCCAGTTTCAGATGACTCTGGGGGCAGACTACAACTCCGGCCCCGGACTCTGCTAAGACGACCAGATCTTCTTCATCAGCCCAGACACAGTGGACACAGATGGTTGCAGGGTCAAGTATGCCCAGTGCATCTAAATGCCGGATTGGTGATCCGCCCTGCATTTCAGTGATCATGTCAGCTTCAAATCTGCTTTCCGCAACATGGATGAAGAGTGGAACTTTTTGTGATCGGGCCAGCTCTTTTGCCTTCTGCAGGGTAGCTCCACTGCAGGTGTAAGGTGAGTGGGCAAAAACAGCCGGCGTGATGAGCGGGTTCCTTTTCTGCCAGTGGTCAATAAACTCGCCTGCTGCGGATATATTATTTGTCGGATCTGGAACGCCTGGAGCAGGAAAGTCAATAATTCCCTGGGCGGCTACCGCACGCAATCCGGCATCAGCAAAGGCCCGGGCAGCATCATGCTCAAAGAAATAACCGTCTGCAACAGTGGTGGTCCCGGACAGAATCATCTCGGCAGCCGCCAGTTTTGTGCACCAGTAGACCATGTCCGGATTAACGTTTGCTGCCTCGGCCGGGAAGATATGTTCATTCAGCCATTGGGCAAGTTCCATGTCGTCAGCCAGGCCGCGGAACAGGGTCATGGCCCCATGGCAATGGGTGTTGATCAGGCCGGGCATGGCCAGCTGGTTGTGACCATTGACAATGGTCCTGGCTTTAACATCGCTTAAGTCGGCTGCCGGTCCGATATGGGTAATGCTATCGCCGCTGATTGCAAGGCAGCAGTTTTCGATTATGGATTGTTCGGCCCGTTTTCCTAGTAAACAAATATCAGTAATCAGAATGTCTGTTTTCATAACCGAAAATAATGATGTAAAATTGAAAAGATTCCTGCAACAAAATATGGCCAAAGCACAACAGACCAACTATACTCGCTCAAGCAAACAAGGCAAGGAGCATGGCCATACCGGCTCTGTGCTACTGAAATAATACAACCCGGAACCAGGAACGTTGAATCCGGAACCGATATACAGAGGCAACTATGGGTTTTCAATGTGGTATTGTCGGCCTGCCCAATGTGGGGAAATCGACTATTTTCAATGCATTAACCGCCGCAGCAATTGATGCGGAAAACTATCCTTTTTGTACCATTGAGCCCAATGTGGGAGTGGTGCCGGTGCCGGACGAGAGGCTGGATACATTGGCAGACCTGGTTCAGACCCGCAATAAGGTTGCCACCCAGATGGAGTTTGTGGATATTGCCGGTCTAGTCAAGGGTGCCAGCCAGGGTGAGGGGCTGGGCAACCAGTTTTTGGGTCATATCCGGCAGGTGGATGCCATCCTGCATGTGGTTCGTTGTTTTGAAGATGATAACATTGTTCATGTAGATGGTGCCATTGATCCCATCCGTGATCTGGAAGTCATTTCCATGGAACTCGCCATGGCTGATCTGGAGACCGTAGCCAAGCGGCTGAAAAAAGCGTCCAGCCAGGCCAAGTCCGGAGATAAAAAAATTATAGCAGAGGCAGCTTTTTTGGAAAAATTGCAGTCAACACTTGACTCGGGGAAACCGGCCCGGGTACTGGAGCCGCAAACAGATCCGGAGCGCGAACTGATGCGTGATCTCTGTTTGCTTACCGACAAACCTGTTTTGTATGTGGCCAATGTCAGTGAAGACGACCTGGCAGAAGGCAATGCGTTTGTGGATCGTCTTAAAAAAGCAGCCAGAGATGAAGGTGCTTCCGTGGTTACCATTGCCGGTGCTATTGAGCAGGAACTGAGCCTGCTGGACGTGCAAGAGCAGCAGGAATTCCTGGCCGATATGGGCATGGACGAGCCCGGCCTGCACCGGTTGATCCATGCCGGTTACGATTTGCTTGGTTTGATCACTTACTTTACAGTGGGAGAAAAGGAGACCAAGGCCTGGACCATTACCAGGGGTACGACCGCACCTGGTGCAGCAGGTAAGATTCATACCGATTTTGAACGGGGTTTTATCCGGGCTGAGGTGATCGCCTATGACGATTACATACGCTGCGGTTCTGAGTCAGCGGCCCGGGACGATGGGGTGATGCGCTCGGAGGGCAAAGAGTATGTGGTCCAGGATGGGGACTGTATTTTGTTTCGGTTTAATGTTTAGGTTTTGTAGAAGGTAGAAGGTAGAAGGTGGAAATTGACAGGATGGGGTGGTGATGTCGGGTAAAAAGGTGTTTATCTCTGATTTGCAGGAAGGGCAGCAGGTGCGGGATCTTTTTTTAGTAGCGCGCAAAAACCTGGCCGAGACAAAGGCCGGTAAGCCCTACCTGGCCATGACCCTCATGGATAGGACCGGAGAAATTGAGGCCAGGGTCTGGGATAATGCTGCCGGTTTTGACAGTCATGCCCAGGTGGGCAACTATGTTCTGGTTAAGGGGACGGCAAAATCGTTTCGGGACCAGTTGCAGCTGGGAGTTGTTTTCCTTGAACAGGTGGATCTACAGACAATCAGCCTTGCTGACTATATGCCTGCCAGCAAACGAGCTGTTGCCAAAATGCAGACCGAGCTGGCAAATATCATCGCATCGGTAGCTGATCCCGGCTTGCAGCAGCTGTTGACAATAATATTCAGCGGCAACACCCTGGAGCAATTCAGTACTGCGCCTGCGGCCAAGAAAATGCATCATGCCTACATAGGCGGTCTGCTGGAACATACTTTGTCCGTTACCGGCCTGGCCGAAAAAATTGCTGATCATTATTCTGCCCTGGATCGTGATATTCTCATAACCGGGGCTTTACTGCATGATCTGGCCAAGATTCGGGAGTTCAGCTTTGAGGCGCTGCCCTTTGACTATACCGACCAGGGGCGCTTGTTAGGGCATCTGGTGATTGGGGTGGATATGGTCCGCCGGGCAGCAGCAGATATCGATGAAATGTCCCAGCAGCGGCTGGACCAGGTCTGTCACCTGATTCTCAGTCACCACGGCCGCTATGAATTCGGCGCTCCGGTGCTGCCCATGACCCAGGAGGCCATTTTGCTTCATCATCTGGATGATATGGATGCCAAAATGAATTACACAGATCAGTTGAGGGAAAAGATCGCTGAACCCGGTTACCACTGGTCGGATTACCAGCGTCCTTTGGAACGTTTTCTCTACCTGCAGTCGCTGACAGCGGCCGGGAATGAACAATCTGTCACAGCAGAAGATCCTGCAATTGCCGCAGGCCCGGCTCCTGTGCCCCAAAAAAAGTCAAAACCTGCAAAGGATGATGGTCAGAAACGTCAACAGACTCTGTTTTAGTTATTTTGCCTAACCCCTCGTCCCTGCCTTTTAAATGGTATTTTCTAAAATTATAGGTCAGTCCAAGGCGGTTAAACTGCTCAGCAGGGCCCTTGCCGGCGACCGGCTTGCCCATGGCTATCTCTTTACCGGTCCGGACGGGGTCGGTAAGACCAGTATAGCCATGGCTCTTGCCGCCTATCAATTTTGCCAAGCCTCGGAAGATGCGAGACCCTGCGGTCGTTGTGGTGGCTGCATGAAGTTTGCATCCGGCAATCACCCTGATTTCCTGAACATCAGGCCGGATGGGGCGGCAATTAAAATTGACCAGGTGCGTGAACTGAAGAAGGATTTGAGATTTTCACCCTTTGAGTCAGGGATGCGGATCGTTATTCTTGAAGATGTACAGACAATGCGCCGGGAAGCGGCCAACAGTCTGCTTAAAATTCTGGAAGAACCGCCGCCTGATAATCTGCTGCTGCTCATTGCCTCAGAATCGGAACCCATTCTGCCCACCATCATCTCTCGCTGCCAGGTGATCTCCTTTGCTCCCCTGACCATGGATCAGGCTGCAACGGTCATCAGCAGGTTAAACCCGCAACTTGATTCCAAAGAGGCCCATACCCTGGCCGTGCTGACCAGTGGCTGTCCGGGCCAGGTGGAGGTGCTGCACAGCGAGGAGGTTTTGGAGTTGCGCAACGACTGTATCCAGGCCCTGCTGACGGGTAGTCAGGCCGATGCCGGGTCGGTTGAACTGGCGCTTGACCTGGCAGGGCGTGTGGCTGATCTTAAAGGTGGACTTGACACGTTTTTTGATCTGCTGGCTATTTTTTTCAAAGAAAACATGGTCGCCATCCTCTGTGATGGAGAAGGCTCAGGCGACGGGGAAGTGGATGCAGCAAGAGAAAGCTGGAATTTACAGCAACTTTCTGATATGGTAAAGGCCGTCGATTCTGCCCGCCGTGGACTGGCCAGAAACTGCAATCGTGGGCTGGTCTGTGAGGTGCTGATGCTGGAGTTGTTTGCCAGGTAAACCGGCACAGATATCAGTTTTATCTCCCAATAAATGGAAATAATGGTGGGTTACACTGTAGGAGCCCTGTCCCCAGGGCGATAAAAAACAGCATCATGCAGGAAACCGACTATCGCCCAGGGGACTGAGCTCCTACAGAAACTCGGCACCCCAGTTGATGAGAAGTTACAATTTTACGAGTCATACCTTTTAGTCCGGTTTTAGATATTATATGTCAGAGAGTAAGGTTCAACAGGCGAAAACTGCAGCCACCATTGTAGAGACGGACAACGAACAGGACCCAAAAATGTCCTATTATCGTATCCGTTTTCGTAAACAGGGGCAGGAGTATACAGCCCAGTGCCGTTTGTCTGATTTGGCGTCCGGTGATCCGGTCATGATTCGAACAGAGCACAACCCGGAACCGGCTGTCATCGTCTGTCGGGCACCTGATACCACCCCGCCGGGTATGGAGCGTGGATGTTCCTATGAAATCATCCGCCGTGCCACCCGGGAAGAAGAGGATAAATATGTCCGCTTACCGATCCTGGAAAACGAGGCCTATGCTATCTGCCAGGATCGCATACATTACCTGCGTCTGCCCATGCACCTGGTTCGGGTGGAGCGTTTTTTTAACGGCTCCAAGATAATTTTTTACTTTACAGCTGAGAGCCGGGTTGATTTTCGCGAACTGGTCAAGAACATGGTACAGGAGTTTCGCACCCGGGTGGAGATGCGTCAGATCGGTGTGCGTCACGAAACCCAGATGACCGGCGGCATTGGTGCCTGCGGTCGTGAATTGTGTTGCACTTCATTTTTGCGCAAGTTTGAATCCGTTTCCATCAAGATGGCCAAGACCCAGGACCTGCCGCTCAATCCGGCCAAGATCTCCGGGGTCTGTAACCGATTGCTCTGCTGCCTGACCTATGAATACGATGCCTATAAATCGATTAAACGGCAGATGCCCCGTATTGGTCGATTGCTCAAACATGAAGGCGAGGTGTACCGGGTGGTACGCGTTCATCCCCTGCAGGGTACTGTAAGTGCAGTGTCCCGGGAAGTGGGCGATGTGATACTGACGCAAGAACAATGGAGTGTTGCAGAAGCTGTCCGGAAAAGCTCCCCTCGAAAACAGAAAAAGGGAAAGAAAAGCAGCCGGGACAAATCTCTGAAAGAAAAGTGAACCCGGCAGACCTTTAG
>JAYEKB010000228.1:0-2976 GCA_034660835.1 Thermodesulfobacteriota bacterium | reverse complement strand
GCCCGCCGTTGGAGCTGATATTTATTGTATTTTCGGCGGGCACAGCCCGCCCTACATTTTTTAATAAGCCTTGCATATTATGAGTAGCTGAGCATTTCTGGTAATCAGAAAGGATATGCATAGCCTTCCCTGTACCCTGCAAAGGCCGTTTTAAGCAGCTTGTACAAAAATTTTACCTCGATCCGAACATTATGGAATTTCTGCAATCACTTTTCAGCGAATCAGCCATCCTGCCTGTCTTTCTTGCTGTTGCACTGGGCTATGCAGTTGGAAAAATCCGAATCGGTCAGTTCCAGTTGGGTGGACTGGCCGGCACTCTCATTGCCGCAATCTTTATCGGTTTGTATGGTGTCCAGACCGATGAGACTGTTAAATCCATTGCCTTTGCCCTGTTTATTTATTCACTGGGCTTCGTGAGTGGCCCGCAGTTTTTCGGGAGCCTGGGACGTGACACCCTTGGCCAGGTGCATCTGGCCGTTTTCTCATCACTGGTTATATTTGGTACCATCTGGATCATGGCGCAGGTTTTCGGCCTGGACAAGGGAACCGCTGCCGGTCTGCTGGCAGGGGCAACAACTGAATCCGCCTCCATCGGTACGGCCGGAGATGCGTTGAAGAACCTTGACCTGGATGCAGATACGATTAAAAAGCTGCAGGCCAATATCACCGTTACCTATGCCGTGACCTACCTGTTCGGCATGACCCTGGTCGTCTTTTTTACCAGCAAAATCGCCCCCCGTTTACTCAAGGTAAAAGATTTTAAAGTTGCGGCCAGGGCTCTGGAGGAAGAGCTTGGTGCTGACTCAGGACTTGCGCCTGGACAGTTTGAATTTATACGCAAAATTATTGCCAGGGTCTATCGGGTTGAGTCTGATGGTGCGGAAGGTCTTCCAATTAAAGAATTTAAGAAACGATACAGTTTCACTGTTACTTTCCAGCATATTTACAGAAATGGAGAATCGTGTGACATAACTCCTGATTTGGTCTTGAAGGAAGATGATCTCGTAACCCTGGTAGGCCTGCCTGAGTCGGTTCTCGAGGCAGGAAGGATACTTGGTGTGGAAGTATCCCATGCGCAAGTCGAAGAAGACCTCGTCGGTGAAATCCGTGACGTTGTCGTAACACGTAAAGACAGAATCAACAAAACAGTTTTGGATCTCAGGCACGAAATCGCCCCGGAAAAACGACGTGGTGCATACGCGGTACGGCTTACACGTATGGAAAGGGATATTCCTTTACTGCCCAAGACAGAAGCTCACCTTGGTGATGTTGTTCGCCTGGTCGGCATTCCGGAGGGTGTCAAACAGCTTGCCGATGAACTTGGCCATACAATTAATCCCAATGAAGGTGTTGACTACATTTATCTTGCTCTGGGTATTACCGCCGGAATCATTTTAGGCAGTATCCCGGTATCCATTGCCGGAACAACCATAGAAATGGGGCTGGGAGGAGGATGTTTGATTTCCGGTCTTATATTTGGCTGGATAAGGGCGAAACATCCGACCTTTGGGAATCTTCCATCCCAAACCGCAGTCCATCTGCGGGATTTCGGTCTGACGGTTTTTATTGCCTGCATCGGTCTCGCCGCCGGACCACAGGCCTTTGCGGTTATTCAGGACAAAGGCGTGATGCTGCCGTTGCTGGCGATATCCATCGTGCTGATTTCGCTTCTTTCCTCAATGCTGTATGCCCGCTATGTGATCAAGATGAACCCGGTACTCATCACGGGTGCCCTGGCTGGACTGCTCACCTGCACACCCGCGTTAAATGCAGCAGTCACTGAAGCGGACAGTGAGATGCCGGTCCTCGGTTATACCGTTCCCTATGCCATCGCCAATGTCCTGCTTACCCTGCTGGGACCGGTGATTGTATTATGTGTATAAATCTATTGTCCCGATAGGGTTGGAAAGAGTTTTCAACAATCTTTAACCAGGAGTTGCATATGTATGTTTTCAGGATGAACCGTACAATAATGTCAGGCGGATTTACATTTTCCAGTGTCACCTTGTTTCTGTTGCTGTTCTGTTTGAATGGCTGTGCAATTGATCCGGCAGTACAGTCTTTTGTACCGCCCACAACTACGGTTCCGGTACAGGCTACAGCTCCAGTTTCCTCTGATCAGCTGTCGGATGAAAAGATTAAAGATGCTATCAGCAATGCCTACAGCAGGTATAAGAATAATCAGGATGGAAAAAATGCCGACTATATCAAGGCACTTGCCGATGTGGATTCCAAACTCTATGGAATCAGTGTCGTCACTGCCGATGGCCGGGTTTTTGACATCGGTGATACCAGCTCAACGTTCTCTGTCCAATCCATCTCCAAGGTATTCACCTATGCCAAAGTTATGCAGGAGAATGGACCGGAAGTGGCAAAAGAAAAACTTGGTGTGAACTCAACCGGCCTGCCGTTTAACTCCATCCTGGCCATTGAACTGATTCCGTCAAAGACGGTTAATCCCTTTGTTAATGCAGGCGCCATCGCCTCGACCAGCCTGGTGGCGGCAACAGATTCCGACCAGCGCTGGAACATCATCAAGAGCAACATGGATAATTTTGCCGGCCATGAACTTTCGTTTAATGAGGTTGTTTACGACTCAGAGGTGAACGACAATTTGCGTAACCAGGCTATTTCCAAACTTCTGCAGGCTAACGGCCGCACCTACTCAGATCCTTTGGAAGCAACCACGGTGTATACCAGGCAGTGTTCAGTAAATGTGACTTCACATGATCTGGCCGTTATGGGATCCGTTCTGGCCAATAAAGGCGTGAACCCGATTACCGGGAAAAAAATTATTGATGCGGCAAATACTTCACATATCCTGGCCGTGATGGCAACAGCAGGTCTTTATGATAACGCGGGTGCATGGCTGTATGAGACCGGCACTCCTGCTAAAAGCGGGGTTGGTGGCGGAATCCTTGCCGTTGTGCCGGGCAAGCTGGCCATCGGTGTCTTTTCTCCTCCCCTGGACAGCTA
>JAYEKB010000227.1:0-2987 GCA_034660835.1 Thermodesulfobacteriota bacterium | reverse complement strand
CCAGCAACAGTGATGGAACCAGAGAGGCTGTCCGGGACGGCAAGTTAGGATTACTGGTCGACCCAGGTGACCCAAAGCAACTCAAGGAAGCTATTATAAAGGCATTAAACAAACAAAAGGTAATCCCTGAAGGGCTGGAGTATTTCTCATTCAACAATTTCAGCCGGCGCCTGCATAATATCATTGATCAACTTATCGGTACAGAGTCATGAAAACAGCATTGATTTGCGGCGTGTCCGGCCAGGACGGAACCTATCTTGCCCGTCTGCTGCTTGACAAGGGGTACACTGTTTATGGCACGTCTCGGGATGCCCAGGTATCTTCTTTTGCCAGTCTCAAACGTTTGGGAATATATGACCAGGTTCATTTCGAATCCATGGCCTTGACCGATTTTCGCAGTGTGCTGCAGGTATTGATGAAAGTACAGCCTGACGAAATTTATAATCTCGCCGGTCAAAGCTCTGTAGGCCTCTCTTTTGAACAGCCTGTTGAAACCCTGGAGAGTATCAGCACCGGCACCCTGAATCTGCTGGAAGCAATTCGCTTCAGTAAGCTGCCGATCCGTTTCTACAATGCCGGGTCAAGCGAGTGTTTTGGTGATACTGGGCAAGCCGCAGCCGAAGAAACCACACCTTTTCATCCAAAGAGCCCTTATGCGGTCGCAAAAGCTGCGGCATTCTGGGAAGTTGACAACTATCGGGATGCCTACGGCCTCTATGCCTGCTCCGGCATACTTTTCAACCATGAGTCGCCACTGCGACCGGAACGTTTTGTTACGCGCAAGATTGTTTCAACGGCTGTCCGCATATCCAGGGGTGAGAAGATCAGGCTCAACCTGGGAAATGTTGAAATATGGCGAGACTGGGGCTATGCCCCGGAGTATGTAGAAGCCATGTGGCTGATGCTGCAGCAGGAGCAACCGGAAGACTATGTCATTGCAACAGGTGAGACGCACAGCCTCAAAGACTTCATCCGCCTGGTCTTTGAACAACTGTCGCTCAACTGGCAGGATCATACGGATATTAACCAAGATCTGTTCAGGCCTTCGGACCTGAAATACAGCCAGGCTGACCCTGCCAGAGCGAACAGGGAACTTAACTGGACAGCCGAGACGAAGTTACACGATTTAGTGAAAATCTTAGTCGACAAGGAACAAAATCGTAACGCCTCGTAAATATATGCTCTTTGAGAAGCTGGCCCACCATCGCCGGAGAATCATAGCGGTTGTCTGCGGCCAGGTCTTGTCAGCATTGGGGACCTTAGTTGGAGTCCGCCTGCTGACAGAGTTTGTAAGCCCCGCAGTGTTTGGCCAGTACAAGCTTTTACTGGCAGCGATTTCACTGGCTACCGGTATATTGATACGGCCGGTAATACAGTTTGTGATGCGGGAATATCATGATGCTGTGCGGGATGACTTGCGAGATCAATTTTGCGTTATCGCCAGGAAATTTTTTCATTTATACATGGTCGGCGTTTCCATGATGATCGCGCTGTTGCTGTATGGTGTGTACTTTCATTCATTTCGTTCGACTTTTTTGGTGGTTATAATTGCGGTTGCCCTTTTATTACTGCAGGCTTCAGTTGAATATGAACGGGCGCTTTTTACCACAAGGAACAAACAGACCGGGGCCGCTGCTGTTAATGTAGCGGCTAAATGGGGTGTGCCGCTGGCCATTGTCGGCGCAATTTTTATGTTCCATGAATCCGTCCATATCATGTTGTTGGCAACAATGGGAGTGCTTTTGTGCATAAGGGGTGCACTGATCTTTACAGAGACCATTAGCAGGGATACTGTAGCAGTCAGGAAAACCCATAACACCATAGACAGGGGTAAACTGGTTCGGGAGGCTTTTCGTTACAGCCGACCACTCATGGTGGTGGGCATTTTCAGTTGGATAGTTAATGAAGGTGATCGCTATTTTCTCAACTACTATCAGACGCAGGATGCTGTGGGTATCTATTCAGCGGCGTATGGCTTGGTGTCGGCGCCGTTTACGCTCGTTGTCGGTACACTGGCCCAGTTTCTGTATCCAATAGTATTTCAGGCATGCTCAAGTGAAGATCCGGCACGACATCGTCGGGTAATTGCGGAAATGCTTAAAGTGACAATCACAGTGTGTGTGCTTGGCCTTGTCGCTGTTGCGCTCTTTGGCGATACAATTGCCCGGATTGGCCTGGGAGAAGAGTATAGGGCCGAGGCCGCCGGTATTATGGTATGGGTGGCGGCTGGATATGGTTTTCTGGCAGTTGCAATGACTTTTGACATGGCTGCGTATGGTCATAAGCGAACATCTGTTATGGTATATGCCTATGGAACTGCTGCAATATTCAATATAATTTTTGACCTACTCCTGATTCCGGAATTATCCATATTAGGGGCGGCAATAGCGACCACAATAGCATTTGCAGTATATTTATTTGTCATGGCATCTTTTTACTACCTGAGTTGTAAAAAAGAAATTTTATAGGAAATACTTTATGAAAGATACGTTCTTCAAAATTCTCGCAGGGCCGGTCGGCAAGATTGTAGGACACAGGAACCTGATTCGCGCTGGTAAATATATCGAACGGGCCGGTCGCCTGGATTTCCCCAACAGTATCAGCAAAAACGGTGAATCTTTGGTGCAGGAAGTCGTCTTGCGGAATTGCCCGGCTCCGGTCATTGTTGATTGTGGCGCCAATAAGGGCCAATGGTCCACAGAAATGGCCTCAAATGCCGGTAAAATTAGTGTGGAGGGGGGAAGAGCCTATTGTCTGGAACCATCCTCCTACACTTTTGCGGAACTTGAAAAAAACCTGTCAAAGATCCCTCCTGCAGGTATGGCATTCACCCCAGTAAACATCGCCCTGTCAAACGCCTGTGGCAAGGCAACGTTGCAGATTGTCCACGATGGTGCCGGAACAAATTCCCTGATTTTGACACCAACCGCCCGTGGTGCCACCGAGACAGTAGAAATGAAAACCCTTGATGTCTTTGCCGCTGATTT
>JAYEKB010000226.1:0-12570 GCA_034660835.1 Thermodesulfobacteriota bacterium | reverse complement strand
CGGTCGCATCGGCTTGCCTTCGGTGAACACTTTGCAAATTTAAAGTAGGGAATAATGCGCAATTTTATCATATGATTTACAGAGGTTACCTTAAAATGAGCAAAGTGTTCATGAAATATGCGGGCTATTCAAGACAGGGAAAATAATATAGACGTACGAACAAGAAATCTGTCTTTGCGTGGTATAATTGAGTTTGCGGGAAATGCTCGGGGAAGTTACATGTGAAAAATAATTTTCAATTAGGGGTAATTACTGACCATGAAAATCCGTGGTTTATTATATCCGTACAGGAAGGCCTATGTTGCTCGCTGAATATGAGTCCGGTTTGAAACCGGTCGCAATCGCTGCTTAAATCCAGTTTAAGCTCACCAAAAAAGAACCTAATGAAAGAAGGTTAAAGACAAAAATAGCCGATTCTATCATCAGGAATTATTTAGCAGATAAAGCCGGTGCTGATCTGGAATCGGTTCAGTTGTTAACAGTCGCTGATCGAATCGTTGTGTTGGCTGAATTCAATGGGATTATAGACCCGGATAATGCCAGGATTGCAAAATTGGAGTCATTGCTTCAGGACAAACTGAAAGATTCTGACCTGCATCTGGTGGTCAGGTTTAGTAAACCTATTTTGTTCGATCGTGATGGTCGATTTCGATTCGAGCTGACCGGCGCTGTTAACCTGACGGCTGAACAGTGGACGTTTGTGGAACAGGAGAAAGCGATCCTGGTAAAACGATTTGAATCAGACCCGAATCATCATATTTACGGAATTGACTGTATATCAATTGACGACTCTTTCCATTTTTTTCTGGATACGGTCGGTACGTCCATTTTTCCTGTAAGTGACGTGCATGATTTGGAACGTTTGATTGTGGAAGAGACCGGTAAGTCGGTTGATTTGTCTGTCCTGTCAAAAATCGAAGCAGTTGCCACATCCGATGGCTACGAATCATACGGAGTCTACTTAAACAGGATTAAGAAAAAGTTTGAGCCGAAAATTTTAAATGATATGAAAAAAATCGTGAAAGATTCAAATCTTTAAAATCCGATCCCATGAATTTAATGGCATATTTTTCGCCATGCGTATCGAGAGTGACCTCTTTGAGCTTCGACTTGCCACAGCCTCAACAAATTGCTAAATCCCCACAATTTGATCTTCTGTATACCGCCAAAATAAAAGTCATGATATCTCCAATTTATTTGGACTCTAACAATATTTCAGCCGGGAAAAAATCCCTTTACAATTCTCAATTTGAACCACCTATTGGCTTTATATGTTTCTGAATAATGTAAGTGGGGTATCTCCAGGAAGGAATAATAGAGAGTAATTCCGAGATGCCTTTGCTTACCGGATTGGAGCAGGGGTTAGCATAGCATTTTTACGGGTAAGGGACCGTTACCGGTCGTCATTAAGGGTTAATGCATGGGGTAAATTTCAGTTTTGCTTCCCGCTTGACATAAATGGTTGTATGGGGTAAATATTTTTGTTTGCCTTTGCGACTTTTACAATATGTACGTTGATGGTTCCTGCCTCATTCTCGGCAGCTGCCTTTCAGCCTTATTTATATATAGTGGATCATGTTTGAAAATTTAACGGATCGCCTTGACGGTGTATTCAAAAAGCTGCGCGGTCATGGCAAGCTGACTGAAGATAATATTCAGGAGGCCATGCGTGAAGTGCGCACGGCTCTGCTGGAAGCTGATGTCAACTTTCAGGTCGTAAAAGAATTTGTTGCCACTGTCACGGAAAAGGCTGTCGGTCAGGAAGTCCTGTCCAGTATTGCTCCCGGGCAGCAGGTTGTCAAGGTCGTCCATGATGAACTGGTAACCCTGCTTGGCAGCGAGGCCGAGCCGCTGCGTCTTGACGGACGCCAACCGGTAACCATCATGATGGCCGGTTTGCAGGGCTCCGGTAAAACCACTACTGCAGCAAAGCTTGCCAAACAGCTCAAGGGAAAAGGTCGCAAACCTTTCCTGGTTCCTGCCGACGTATATCGACCTGCAGCTATTGAGCAGCTGCATATACTTGGCGATCAGGTCGGGGTACCGGTCTTTGCTTCCACCACTGAGCAGAACCCGGTGGATATTGCCCGTCTTGCCGTAGCCGAAGCAGAGAATAAGGGATACGATACCGTTCTTATTGATACAGCCGGTCGCCTGCACGTTGACGAGCAGTTGATGGGTGAACTGCAGGAGATTTCCCGGACAGTAGCCCTTTCTGAAGTCCTGTTTGTGGCCGACGCCATGACCGGCCAGGATGCTGTGACAGTAGCTGATAAGTTCAACACCGATCTTGAGATCACCGGTGTTGTCCTGACCAAAATGGAGGGTGACGCCCGCGGTGGTGCTGCCCTGTCTGTAAAAAAGGTCACGGGCAAGCCGATCAAGTTTGTCGGTGTGGGGGAAGCCCTTGATGCACTTGAGGTCTTTCATCCCGATCGGACTGCTTCCCGGATCCTGGGCATGGGTGATGTGCTGTCGCTTATTGAGAAAGCGGAGCAGGTTGTTGATCAGAAAAAGGCTAAGAAGCTGGCTCGCAAGATCCAGAGGAATGCCTTTACCCTTGAGGATTTTCTGGACCAGATCCAGCAGATCAAAAAAATGGGTAACCTGGAACAGCTCATGGGCATGGTTCCGGGAATGAATAAGCTCAAGCAGTTGAAAGATGCGCCCAAACCTGATGAAAAAGAGTTGGGCAAGACCGAGGCAATTATCCGTTCCATGACTAAAAAGGAGCGGGCTAATCATAAGATTTTAAATGCCAGCCGCAGGCAGCGTATTGCCAAGGGTTCAGGCACCTCGGTCCAGGAAGTAAACCGTGTCTTGAAAAGTTATACCATGATGCTTAAAATGATGAAAAAGTTCCGCGGCAAGGCTGTGGGCAGAGGCGGTAAGCGCCGTAAGCTGCCCAAGGGACTTAGGCGTTGATTGCCGGTCAGGAAATAAAACTATTAGATCAGCGCGTAGAGACGTTGATCGATTATTGTAACTGAAAATGACTGAAAACCCGGAACCCGGGACAAGAAACCTGGAACCGGATCCTATCCACAGGAGGATACCAGAACAATGGCTGTACGAATTCGTTTAACCAGAAAGGGCCGCAAGAAACAACCGTTTTACCGCATAGTAGTTGCTGATTCCCAGGCACCCCGTGACGGAAAATTTCTTGATATCATCGGCACTTATGATCCCATGCAGGATCCTGCCGTGATCAAGTTGGATACTGAAAAACTGTCAGGCTGGGTGGAAAAGGGGGCCAAACCGTCCGTAACCGTTAAGACTCTAATCAGCAAATACGATGCTGCTCCGGCTGAGTCTGTGTAAATGAAGGAACTTATCACTTTCATTGCAACCCGACTCGTTGATGACCCGGACGCGGTCGATACTGTCGAGCGTGAAGAGGATGGAACGGTTACTGTTGAGCTGCGGGTTGCCAAGGAAGATCTTGGCAAAGTTATCGGTAAACAGGGACGGACCGCCCGGGCTATGCGTGCAGTTCTTTCCGCCATGGCAGCAAAAGAGGATAAACGTTCCCGGCTTGAGATTCTCGAATAGCTATGGAACGCCCCGGTGACAAAACCGGAGGCCTTGTCCTGCTTGGCAAGATAACCAAGCCCCATGGTATTCGGGGGGAGGTCAAGGTGTATCCCTATTCGGGTGAGCCGGAAAATTTATTACGCTATTCCCGTTTCCTGATTGCTGCAGATGGGGAGGCGGATCCTGTACCCTATAGGATTGAGCGGGCAAGGGTACAGAAAAACAGTGTTCTGCTGCAGCTTGCAAACTGCAGTACCCGCAATGATGCCGAAGTGCTGGTAGATTGCCGGCTCTACGTGCATGAGGATGAGTTGCCGGAACCGGACCAGGAAGAATTTTACCTACGTGATCTGGAAGGCAAGCAGATGGTGACTGAGCAGGGACAGGTGATAGGAAGAGTGACAGGTATTCTGACCGGCGCTGCTCAGAATCTTGCCCGGGTGAAAGACGGCACACAGGAATATTTGATTCCGTTGATACCTGAGTTCCTGGTTGCCATTGATGAAAATGAGGTAAGGGTTTCGTTGCCTCCAGGGATACTTGAGATCAATACTTAAGGTAACTGTTCAGCATTTTTGTACGCACCTGAATAGTTTCCTATAGAGCATGCGCTTTGATATCCTGACTATTTTTCCTGAGCTTTTTTCCTCTCCATTTCGGGAGGGAATCATCAGGCGGGCCCTGCAGGCCGGACAGATAAGCGTCAACCTGCACAATATTCGTGACTGGACTACGGATAAACATGCCATGACCGATGATCGTCCCTTTGGCGGCGGTGAGGGCATGGTTATGAAACCCGAACCCCTGGCAGCCTGCTTAAGAGATGTTCAGGCCCGGGAACAGGGCAGGGTGATCCTGCTCTCTCCAAGGGGGGCGAGCTACAATCAGCGGGTTGCAGAACGGCTTGCCGGGTTTGAAAAACTGGTGCTGGTCTGCGGTCGTTATGAAGGCGTTGATGAACGCTTCTGTCGGCACTATGTTGATGAAGAACTCTCCATTGGTGACTATATTCTCACCGGTGGCGAGCTTGCAGCCATGGTTGTGGTGGATTCCGTGACCAGGGTGTTGCCCGGAGTGCTTGGCTGTGCGGATTCCGCTGCCAATGACACCTTCAGCCGCGGCTTGTTGAAGCATGGCCAGTACACCAGGCCGCGCGAGTTTGAAGGGCAGTCTGTACCAGAAGAGTTGCTTAGCGGCGATCACGGTCGGATTGAGCAGTACCGGTTCCTGGAATCGGTTCGTGAGACCCTGCGCAGGCGTCCTTCTTTGCTGGTCGACGTTGATTTTTCAGCTGCTGAAAATAAAGTGCTGAAAAAGGCAGGCCTCTGGCAGCAGGTACAACAGGCGAGAGTCGTGCATGACAACTGAGAAGCGGTTTGATGTAGCCTTGATTCACTATCCGGTTCTGAACCGGAAAAATGAGATCATCGCTTCTGCTGTTACCAATCTGGACCTGCACGATATTGCCCGGGCCGGCCGGACCTTTGGTGTTGGCACCTATTGGGTGGTAACGCCGGATGCTCAGCAGCAGGAACTGGCCGGACAGATAGTCGATCATTGGACAACAGGCTATGGAGGTTCGGTAAATCCCGACCGTGCCGGTGCCCTTTCTCTTGTCAGGATCTGTAACAATCTTGATGAGGTTATTGCGGCTATGCATGAGAGAAACGGCAGGCAACCGATGGTGGTTGCCACCAGTGCTGACAGGCAGGATAAACCCATTACCTGTGGAGATCTGCAGGCTGAGATTGAGCAGGGGACTCCGGTTCTGCTTATATTCGGAACAGCCTGGGGGCTTGCGCCGGAAGTAATGCAGTCAGTTGATGCAACCCTGCCGCCCATTAACGGGCCTGGAGAATTTAATCATCTCTCGGTACGATCAGCCGCAGCCATTTATTTGGATCGGCTGTTTGGTAACCGGGACGATACTGCAAAAATGTAAATTGGAAAGTGGAAAGAGTAACTAACCCGGTAAACCGGAAATACAAAATAAGAAGCACGAAATTCGAAACAGGTAAGCGAAGACTCCGATATCGAATAACATAATTTAAAATGACCAAAACAATCCCAAAAAATACTGTTATAGGATTGCGATTGTTTCTGTCATTTGAACATTAGTTTTTAGAATTTGTTTCAGATTTCGATATTCGAATTTCGTATTTATTTCTCGGAGTCTGCGCTTACCTGTTTTTTATGACAGAAGTTGAAGAGTAAGGCACTAAAAAACCATATTGATATAACAAGGGATTGAGTGGAGGCATCCTTCGGGTATTTCCCGTAAAACACACAACATGGCTATGAACATTATTGATAAAATCGACCAGGAACAGATACGTTGTGATCATCCGGACTTTCGTCCCGGCGATACTGTGAAGGTGTATATTCGCATTATTGAAGGCACTAAAGAGCGTGTTCAGATTTTCCAGGGAGTTGTTCTCAAGCGTAAACGCGGCAAAATGAATGCTACTTTTACTGTGCGCAAGATTTCTCACGGCGGTGTGGGGGTTGAAAAAACTTTTGCCCTCCATTCTCCTCGTGTCGAGAAGATTGAGGTCGTCTCACTTGGCCGGGTTCGCCGGTCTCGCCTCTTTTACCTGCGTGATCGTCGTGGTAAAGCAGCCCGTATCAGGGAGCGCGGCAGGATTTAAGACAGTTTCGAGGCAACCATTCATGCAGAGGCACAACTCCTTATGACCAGGGATCGATGTGCCTCTTTTTCGTTTGTATCCCGGCCGGATCCGGCCGGGGACACCTTTTATTATGAACGTACTCTGGCTGACCAGGGCTTTACTGCTGTTGCCGGCGTAGATGAGGCAGGACGTGGACCTCTGGCCGGTCCGGTTGTTGCCGGCTGCGTTATCCTGGTTCCTGATAGCGATTATCTCCCTTTTAAAGATTCCAAAAAACTTACAGCTGCCAGACGGGATGAGCTTTTTGGTCTCCTTATTCACTCTGATGCAGCAATCGGAGTCGGTGTAGCCTCAGCTGAAGAAATCGACCAGATCAATATTCTTCAGGCTTCACTGCTTGCCATGAAACGGGCTGTGCATGAGTGTGCCGCCCGTTTATCAAGTAAGCTCGATTTTTTACTGGTTGACGGTACCTTCACTGTTCCCATGGATCTTCCCCAACAGGCGTTGGTCAAGGGTGAATCCAAGAGTGCATCCATCGCTGCCGCTTCCATTATTGCCAAGGTTAGCCGTGATCGACTTATGGCAGAGTACCATGAACAGTATCCGCAGTATAACCTGCTCCAGCATAAAGGGTACCCGACCAGGGCTCATCGCCAGGTCATTGCCGATTATGGACCTTCACCCATTCACCGGAAAACATTTAAGGGGGTCCGGGAGTACTGTCCCGGATTCAGCTCGGAAAAAGAGATAAAACAAAGTAGTTTGTGGTGATCACATAATTTCTGCTATAATGAATTTACCTGTAATTTGACAATGGAACTAAACTGAACAATCATGGCTGATTATGCAATTTAAACAAAGTATTGATGACAAGCGAAAGAGTGTCCGTCTCGATTTTAAGGTGCCGGTACGGATTTCATACCCGATAGCGGACAGGGTCTTCAAAGGTGTACTGGTGAACCTGAGTGTTCATGGGATGCTGGTTGATCTGCAGGGCGATAGCACTAACGTTGCAGTTGATCATTTGGGTAGTTGTACTGTCAGGGTGATCTTTCCAGGCAAGGGAAGCAGGCTGATAATTGATGAGTTGGAGTCCACAGTTGTTCGTTGTAATAACAACATGCTTGCCTTGGAATTCTGCGAACCTCTGGAGTGGTTTCTGCTTTTCAGTGTTTACAAGAGTAAACAGATCAATGAGTGATGGTGCACAGTGTTTTTCGCCAGACAACCAGACAATGAACGTGATCCCAGGATCGGAACCGGGCGGACCGGTGAGGATCTGGCTGTCTGCTACCTGGAAAACCTGGGCTATACCATTGTTGAGCGAAACTATCGCAAGCGAATAGGTGAAATCGACATTATTGCCCGTGATGGTGAATATCTTGTTTTTATAGAAGTTAAAACACGGCGCAGCAGCCGGTTTGGCAGCCCGTTTGAAGCAGTGGATTTTCGTAAACAGCAACAGATTTCAAGGGTTGCCCTTGCTTTTATGATCCAGAACCAATGCGGTGAGGTGCCGGTTCGTTTTGATGTGGTTGGTGTATATCTTGAAAAGCAACCACCCGGGATTGAATTGATTAAAAACGCATTTGAGTACTGTGGATAATTTATGACACAACCTGTTGCCATTACTATGGGTTGTCCCGTTGGTATCGGTCCTGAGATTATCCTTCGTTTTTTTGAGGGATTGCAGGATGAGAACAGATATCCGCCCATAGTACTGGGTGATCTCGGCGTTCTCTCCCGAACGGCAGATCTTCTCAGTGTCCCGGTTCTGCCGGTTTCCTGGCTGCCGGGCAGCAATATACAGCCCGGCACGGTGCCGGTGCTGGAACTCTCCAACCTTGATACTGATACCTTGCAGTGGGGCAGACCGACCAGGAAGACCTCGATTTCCATGGCCCACTACATTCGCTCGGCTGTTCAGGGGGCGCTCCAGGGTGATTTTGGAGCCATGGTTACCTGTCCCATCTCCAAAAAATCACTGAACGAGGCAGGAATTCATTATCCTGGTCACACGGAGATGCTGGCGGAATTGACAGGCACTACCGACTACCGGATGATGATGGCAGGTACCAGGATGCGGGTTGTTCTGGTAACCATCCATGAGCCGCTGGCAAGGGTTTGTGAACTGCTTACAGTTGATGAAATCCAAAACTGTATCCGGATGACGGTGCAGGCTCTGCAGCAGGACTTCGGCATCAGCAGACCAAAGGTTGCCGTGGCAGGATTTAATCCTCACAGTAGTGAACAGGGAATGTTCGGCAGGGAAGAAATCGACATCATTGAGCCTGCAGTACAACAGTATAGCGGGGATGGAATGATAACCGGTCCCTGGCCGCCGGACACGGTTTTTTACAAGGCTGCAGCCGGTAAATTTGATGCCGTCATTGCCATGTATCATGATCAGGGATTGATCCCGTTTAAGCTGCTTCACTTTCAGGACGGGGTTAATGTTACGCTGGGCCTTCCCATTATCCGCACCTCGGTCGATCACGGCACGGCCTATGATATTGCCGGCCAGGGCAGGGCGGATGCTGCCAGCCTGCAGGCTGCCTGGCAAATGGCTGCTGAAATTGCCGACAACAGGTCGAGGAACCAATAGAGGGTACCTTGAATAATTAGAATTCTCGTTCAAGATCAAGGCTGCGAGAAAATTTAACGCAGGCATATAATTGATATTCCGAGGATACATTTTATTGCATAACGCAGAGATCGTCGAACGGTCAAGCCGTCCCACTGGGCGAAAAGGCAATTATTCAAGGTGGCCTGGAAGATGAAACGTGGTTTGCTGATAGCCTTTGAAGGAATTGACGGGACCGGGAAATCCACCCAGCTGCAGTTGCTGGCTGCCTTTCTACGGGACAGGGGGTGCCGGGTAATCACCACCCGCGAGCCCACGGACAGTTCTTTTGGCCGCCGTATCCGTGAACTGTATGTGGATCGTGGCAGCTGTACCCTGGATGAGGAGCTGGAGCTCTTTATCCAGGACCGGAAGCTGCATGTACGGGAAATTATTGAACCGCAGCTTGCAGAAGGAGCCGTTGTGCTCACGGATCGTTATTATTTTTCCACTGCTGCCTACCAGGGCACAGCCGGTATGGATATGGAAGAGATCTTTGCCAGAAACAGCTTTGCTCCGGTACCGGACCTTGTGATTTTGCTAACCATGGACCCAAAAGTATCCATTGCCCGTATCCAGGAGGGAAGAGGGGAAGAGCTTAATGATTTCGAACAGCTTGATCAACTGCGCAATGTTGCTGCCCGCTTCGATTCTTTCAGCAATCCCTGTATCCGGCGTATTGATGCCTCGGCAGCCCTCGATCAGGTTCAGGAACAGGTTCGAAACGAGGTGTCGGCACTTCTTGATACAAAAGAATTTTCATGTCCATGAATAATCGGTTTACGGTTTACAGTTTACTGTTGCCTGTTAAAAAAGGATGGTTTCAATATGTTGATATCACATTAGAAATTGGTATTTCATTTTAAGTCATCCGGGTGAACTGACCGTAAACCGACAACCGTAAACTGTAAACTTTATTTTCGATATATTGATGTTACATCAACTTAGAAAGCAGATTTCAGCAGTTGTTCTTCTCTGCTCCGTGCTCCTTTTCAGCGGCTGTGCAAAGCAGGAAACCGTTGTGCACCAGGAGAGCCTTGTTGCTGCTCCCCCGGGTGTAGAAGATGATGTTGATTATGGATGCAGTTATTTTTATTTTCTTTGGGGTCGTCATGCTGAACTGGCAGCAAAATATAATGAAGCTCTTGAAGCCTATGAAAAGGCGTTGATCTGTGACCCTGCCGCTGATTTGGTTGTCCGAAAAATACCTCTTCTTCTGTTGCGTCTGGACCGCAGGGATGAGGCCATTACCAAACTGCAGGAGTATCTTGATGCCCATCCCCGTGACAGTGGCTCCAGGATGCTGCTGGCTAAAATCTTTATTCGCCAGGGAAAAACCAGGGAGGCGGCAGCCCAGTATCGCAAGGTAAATGAGCTTGTCCCGGAAGATTCTACTTCTCTATTGCTGCTCAGTGAACTCTATCTCGCAAACGGTGAAAAGGAACCGGCCCGGGATGCACTGGAAGAAGTTTTGCAGATCGATAACAGTTCATATCCGGCTCATGTCCTACTCGCCCGACTGCTGGTATCTGAAAAGAATTATGACAAGGCCCTGGACCATTACCAACAGGCCCTGGTTATTAACTGGTCGGCAGATCTACAGCTGGAAATGGCAGAAGGATTTCTGCAGCAGAAAAATTATTCAAGGGCTATACGACTGTATCGGGATCTCCTGGATCGTGATGAACTCAATGAGGGAGCTCGTATTGCACTGATTCATGTCTATTTGTTGCAGAAAAAAGAAAACAAGGCACTGACTGAACTAAATCGGCTTAAAGCAATTTCCAGTCGTCCCGAGCGGGTGGACCTGGCCATTGCCCGGCTTTATGCCCGGCGAAAAGATTACAATAAAGCGATCCTGCTTCTTGAGGATGTCCTGAAAAAAGATGATACAGGGGAGGCCCGTTATCTGTTGGCCATCCTCCATTTTCAGACCCAAAAGTATGAAGTGACCCTGCAGGACTTGAAGGGTATCAGCACGGATGCCGAAGAATATGAGGACGGGATTTTTCTCCAGGTACGGGCGCTGAGGGAACTGAAACGTGACGAGCAGGCCATACAACTCCTGGAATCAGTTATTGCCGAGGAAAAGGGACGTAATCCTGATATGTATGTTTTGCTCGCCTCCCTGTACCAGTTTAATAAACAAAGAGAGTTAGGCCGTACGACCTTTGTCCGCGGTATCAAGGCCTATCCCGATGACGATAACCTGTTGTACGAGTATGGCCTGTACCTGGATTACCGGGGAGAACACCAGCAGGCCATTGAAGTAATGCAGCGGGTTATCAACCTGAAACCTGAACACGCGGCAGCACTTAACTATGTAGGTTACACCTGGGCGGATAAAAAAATTCATCTGGATAAGGCCTTCATCTATATCAAGCGTGCTGCTGAATTGAAACCGAAAAACGGTTACATTCGTGACAGCCTCGGCTGGGTATATTACCGGCAGGGCAAACTTGACAAAGCCGTTGAGACACTGGAGCAGGCAATAAAACTCTCTCCCGATGACCCAGCCATCCTGGATCATCTGGCAGACGTTTACTTAGAGAGCGGGCGTACGGCTGATGCCATGAAGACCTATCGCAAGGCGTTGGAGTTGTTTGAGGAGGATAAAGATCGCAGCCGGGTGCAGGAAAAAATCCGCATTCTTGAGGAACAGGGGAAGAGGTGAGTTGTTTCAGATGCTGGTTTTTGTGCAGCTCGATTTTTTGTTTACTGCTGGTTGGCGGATGTGGTTCAAAACTGCCGCGAACGGTTGCGGTCAGCGGTCCTGACCTGGACCTGGCCCGGTCCAGACTAACCCGGTTTTTTGACCAATCCTGTGTCACAGCCATAGACAGTGATGTTCGACTGGGGTGGCAGGCCTACGGACAGCTGGAAACCTATCCTGCAACGCTGCAGGCTACTGCCCCTGCCTTTCTGCGTTTTGCTGTTGTTGACCCCCTGGGCAGGCCACTGCTGCTGCTGGCATCAAATGGAAGTACATTTGTACTGGCTGATAACAGAAAAGGGGTCGGCTACACAGGCATGACGGATTCGGATTTTATTCACCAGTTTCTGCCTGAGGGTATTGTTGCCCATGATCTATTTTTCTGGCTCAGTGGTCGGATCCGACAGGATGGGCTGCAAATTTTGTCTGCCCGTAAGGCTGAGGACGGAACGCTTTTCTGGTATGAGATCGATTACGGTGATCGCCTGATTCACCTGTTGGGACTTGACCAGGGACAACTTAGCCGTCACCTGGTTCTGGATGAAAACGATACGATTTTATTCGATGCGCAGTACAGTGGTTATTTTGATACGTCAGAGGATTGTGATTGGCCGGGAAAAATAGTGGCTTCCGGTGACGGATTGGCAGCTGATTTTACCCTGGAATTTGCAAAGATATACAGCTACTCCCCCTTGGGGGATCAACTTTTCCAACTACAGTTGCCGCCGCATTTCGCTGTCCGCAACGTTCAATAACCGTTCTAAGGGGCTGTTATGAAATAAGTGTTACGTTTAGGCGCTCTGATTTGGGTTAGATTTGGATGAGCCGATTGAACAAAACCGCAGGCGTAGCAGAGCTACATCGAGGATTTTGCGATTGAGGATCGTTCAAATATGACCCGAAGCAGAGATGCATAAATGTAATGATTATTTCGTAACAGCCCCTAACCCGCATATTTCATGAACACTTTGCTCATTTTAAGGTAACCTCTGTAAATCATATGATAAAATTGCGCATTATTCCCTACTTTAAATTTGCAAAGTGTTCACCGAAGGCAAGCCGATGCG
>JAYEKB010000225.1:0-3020 GCA_034660835.1 Thermodesulfobacteriota bacterium | reverse complement strand
TGTGTATGCGAGTGACAAAGATACCTTCATTATCACAGGAGATGCCGGGCTTGACTATCTCCTGGAGCGGATTAACCGGGAAGTAAAAACAGCAACCCTGGAAGGCCTGATTAGAAGAATGCGGAGTGGTGGACATTGAGCGAACAAAAGACATCTGAGCAAAGCAAAGGATCCGGCCCGGGATATCTTGAAATCATCGTTATTTCAATGATGATGGCTGCTGGAGCTATGCTTGCTTATGACAGGATGTACGCGCAAAAGATTAAGGTTCTGGACTTGAAAGGATACTTGAGAACTCAAAAAGCATTACTGGTCGCTGGAGAAATCAACGAAGATCAGTGGAAATCAAGCTTGGATAAGTTGGAACAATCCTTAAACAGAGGGGCTGTTGATTCAAACCACGTTGTCCTGTTAAAGGAGGTAGTGCTGAGAAATGGAGACGAAATCATTATCAAATAACAAGAAAAAATTATTCCAGAAACTGAGCAATAAGGAAAAGACGATTGCTTTGGTCGTTCTTGCTGCTCTGCTGGTTGGTGCCTGGCTACCCGGACGAATCATTGTTTCAACCAGCCCGTCCCTTCAACACAGGGTGTTTTTTATGACTTCTGTCAACACAAAAAAGATCAAAATCGGAGATTATCTGGTTTTCAGACACAAGGATACAGCTTTTGTTCATAAGGGGTTGAAACCGGAAAATGATCGTTTGATAAAAGAGCTCGGCTGTGGCCCTGGTGATGTTTTGATCAGCGATGTAGACGACCTGTTTTCCTGCAATAAAAAAGGGTTAGGGAAGGCCTTGGACAAGGACAGCCAAGGAAGGCCATTGCCACAATTCCAGTTTAACGGGCCTGTGCCGGACGACAACTTTTTCATGATAGGATCTGATCCGCGTAGTTTTGACTCCAGGTATTTCGGTTTTGTCCATGCAGATGACATCCTCTATAAAGCATTACCGCTTTGGTAATCAAATCCTGGCTTGGCTGTGTTTGGTTTTTTGTTTTCAGATGACCGTTACCAGTACAAAGGCTGATGATGGTACTGGTTCAGAAGATACCTGCAATACATTTTACCAAAACAGCAAGCATGGTTGGTTCTGGTACGAAGATCCGCCAATAGAACAGGAAACCAGGCTAAAGCCGCTCAAACCACCCCGCAATGTTCCGTCCTTGGAGACCTCTTCTATTGATGAGCTGTGGAAAATGCACCCTGACGATTTTCAGGAATTATTGAATGGCCTGCAGAAAAAAGCCGTCCAGTATCCAACTGAAGAAAATATCCTGCAATATAGGGTTATCCAGGATGTTGCCCGGCGCAAGGCCTTGGCCTACACCAATGCCAGTATGTATGTCACTCAGAAATACGGTGACCTCTTTAATGTGAGCCAAGTGTATCCTACTGCTGGTCCGGGAATCACTGCCAGAGTTCAGATGCAGCAGAAGGAAATTGTCCAGACAATCAGCAGGGCAGTAGGTGACCATGCACTGCTGTTTTTTGTCAGTTCCGGCTGTGGATTCTGTGAAAAACAGGCACAGATTCTGGCCTATTTTGTGAAGAAATACGGATGGCAGATCAAGACGGTGGATATAAGCAGTCAGATCAATGCCGCTACCCGGTTCAACATCACCATTACGCCCACTTTGCTTCTCATCAAGAGAGGTCAGGAGAAGTACATGACTGTGACAACCGGCGTTATTGCCCTGACAGAGCTGGAAAGAAAACTCTACCGGGCTATCCGCTACCTGCAGGGCAATACCCGGGGAGATAATTTTTTAATGTATGACTTCCAAAAGGGCACGGCCTTTGATCCAACTTCAATACTCAATAAAGGGAAGCAGCCGTGGAAAAGATCCGAATAACCTGTTCCTTGAAAAGAAATACAAGGTGTAATGGTTCGCCATTGACTTGTAACCAATAAAAGATTACATGTAAGATATATGAGATACCGGGTGACAATGAAAAGAAAGGTCCTGAAAGCCGTGGGCAGGTTACCAAAAAATGAGCAAAAACGACTGGCCCTGCTCGTGGATGACTTAACCGAAGGCGGTCCGGTACAGCCTGGATGGCCGAATTACAGTAAGCTATCAAGGCAGGAGTTTCATTGCCACCTCAGCAGGAAATGGGTTGCCTGCTGGAGGCATGAAAAAGAAACCATTGAAATAGAGGTGTATTATGCAGGCAGTCGCGAAAACGCCCCGTATTGATGTCAGAATTACTGGGGAAATATCTGAAAAACTCCTTAAAACGCTCGAAGATGAATGCGGAGACGACCTTGTTATCATCACTGATACTGAGGAGGAGTTCGTTGATGCAAAGGAGACGGATTGGTACAGGGAAGCAAAGGCCGAACTTACACCGGGAGAGTCTCTGCGTGTTTATCGACAGAATGCGGGACTGACCCAGGAAGCATTGGGCAAGCTGTTGGGCGACTTACCAAGGCAGCATATCTCCAACATGGAAAACGGCAGCCGTGTCATAAGCTTAGAAATGGCAAAAAAGTTGGCGAAGTTACTGCACACATCACCTGCGCGTTTTTTGGATCTATGACAAAAAACGCCTGTCAGAAACCAGGTTTTTTCCTTGATCGTTACATTTCAAATGCAAAACAGTACGTTTTTTGATTCATTTCGCATATTGAATATAATTCAACTGCGAGTTTCCCCTTGAACAAGGGCCTAATCATGCCTCCTTTGGGAATTATCTCCCAACCTTTCCATCTCACATTCTACAACGTCACATCTCCTGAAAAGAGTAAGTAGCAGACCTAACCGCTGTACTGGATGCACTTGGGTCTATTTCTGTCACACAGGAGAATTATATGCTATTTCGAGCGACCATACTGGCTGCCATAATCACGGGAACACTCGCGCTGGAAAGTACTGTCTCAGCCGCATGGGTTGACGACTGGCTGAATCAGAGGACCACAACCTCTCCCAACTACCTTGCCGGACAGCAGCGGGGATACTATTCAGGTGGCGGGTTCAGTGCCAGGTGGCCAAGTACAGTTGATTATCCGATCA
>JAYEKB010000224.1:0-3032 GCA_034660835.1 Thermodesulfobacteriota bacterium | reverse complement strand
GCAGGATATCTTCCGCACCGCCCAGGATATACAGCCGGAAGAACATATTCGGATGCAGGGCATATTGCAGCTGAACGGTGTTGACTCCTCTATCAGTAAAACCATCAACCTGCCGTCCAGTGCCACTCCGGACGATGTTCGTCTGTCGTATCTGTTAGGATTTGAATTAGGCTGCAAGGGGCTTACTGTTTACCGAGACGGGTCCCGTGATGCCCAGGTGCTCAACACGGTGGGTTCCGATGACAAGCAGACGGCCACGGTTTCTTCCCAGGGGGTTATTCATAAGAAAAAGCTGCCCGGTGTCCTCAGTGCCAAGCGATATCGTTTAAAAGATGCCAATGGAAATACCATCTATCTCATTGTCTGTTTTGATGATGATGAAAGTCCCATGGAGGTGTTTGCTAAGTTCCCCTTTGACAACCGGGTTGACCTGAAAGATAAATCCACAATGTGGACTACCACCTGTCGCCTGGTCTCCCTGGCCCTTCGTTACCAGATTCCCATGGAAGAGGTAATTAAGCAGTTGGATCGTTCAAGTGGACATATGCTTGACTTGCCCGCCCAGTTAGGTAAATTACTGAAATCATTTATGGCAGGCACCCATAAGGGCTTTTCTTCCAAGTGTCCGGAATGTTCGGTTGGTACTCTGGTATTTGAGGAAGGGTGTGAAGTTTGCCGCGATTGCGGTTATTCTAAGTGTTCGTAAGGAAAGGTATCAGGCTTCAGGTATAAGCTATCAGGTGGTGTGGATGAGACAGCAGGGAAAAAGCAGCATGATGTGTATTAATGACATTATCTTTATTCATGCGGCGCAGCCGCCTGATTGTAAGCTGACACCTGACACCTGATAGCTAATACCTAATTTTCAAGGAAAATTGACTATGTCAAAAATTGGTCGTAATCAGCCCTGTCCCTGCGGATCAGGCAAAAAATATAAACACTGTTGTCTAATCCGGGAACAGGCGGGAAGAACCTCTTCTCCCGTGGCGCAGATGAAGATTTCACTGTTGGGAGAGATTGAAAAGATCCAGCGGCTCGCTGCGGACAAAAAGGAACGACTACGCGAGCTGGGCGTTTTTATTTTCTTCAGTATGGACAACGGCGATGCCTGGGTGCTGGAAGTCTCAGATGGTGATGCTGTGCAGGTGGCGGATGGGGGTCAGGCCATGGAACCGCCCGTGGACGAGAATCCTGAAACAATTGAGATCAATTACAGCCATACCTTTGCTTTGCAGGAGCGCAAGCTGTTTTTGACCGACTATGCAGACAAGACGGAATCAGAACTTGCCGGTGCCCCGACCCAGCAGATCAGTGCCGCCATGCGCAGGATCATGAAACGCTACTCACCGGAACTGCTCAGCCAGGTCCATGTGAGAACGGATGAGACTGCCAAAACCCCTGACAGTGCGGAGGGGTAGTCCGGACTTGTTCATACGTAATCAGACACTTTTTTGATGAACTTTCTTCGATTTGTCCCCTTGATTGCGGTCATGGGGATAATCTTTTTTCTCTCAAACCAGCCCGGCGATAGCCTTGATCTGCCGGATATTCCTGATCTGGACAAAGGGCTGCACTGTATGGTCTATGGAGTTCTGGCTCTCTCGGCCCTGTTTGCTGTTCCTGAATATAAATATCAAGCCAGCCCATTTTGGGTCTCTTTGCTGGTTGTCCTGTTTTGCCTCCTGTACGGTATCAGCGATGAGTTTCACCAGTCCTTTATCCCAGGCCGATTTCCGTCAGTTCTTGATTTGGTGGCGGATACGATAGGCGCCATGATTGTAGTGCTTGTCTGGTTTAGAATGAAAAAACAGGGATCAAGAGCGAGGGGTTAGGGGCGGGTATACTACGCGAAAATTTTTGACGGTTTGCTTTGTAAACAGCAGAATGTCGAACAGGGAATTTTGAATTTCGAAGTACAGGGAAGTCCCTCACTTCATAATTCAAAACTCCCTGTTCGACATTCGATATTCGTCCTTATTACCCTTGCAGCAACTTAGCCATGTCCTTGGCAAAATAGGTCAAGATAATATCAGCTCCGGCCCGCCTGATGGAGAGCAGGGTTTCAGCCATGACCCGGTCGCCGTCGATCCAGCCCTTTTCTGCGGCAGCCTTGATCATGGCGTATTCGCCGCTGACATGGTAGGCGGCTATGGGCAGGTCGAATTCGTCTCGCAGACGGCTGATAATATCCAGGTAGGCAACAGCGGGTTTGACCATCAGAATGTCTGCACCTTCATCCACATCAAGAGTGGCCTCGCGCAGCGCTTCGCGTGCATTGGCCGGGTCCATCTGGTAGCTGCGCCGGTCGCCGAACTGGGGCGCACAGTCAGCGGCATCCCGGAAGGGGCCGTAAAAGGCGGAGGCATATTTGACAGCATAGGACATGATCGGCATCATCTGAAAATCGTTTTCATCCAGGGTGCTGCGGATTTCACTTACCCGGCCGTCCATCATGTCCGAGGGTGCAACCATATCGGCACCGGCCTTTGCATGGGACAGGGCCGTGCGGGCCAGTAGTTCCAGGGTGGTATCGTTGTCCACTTCATTGCCTTTTAGACAGCCGCAATGTCCGTGGTCTGTGTATTCACAGAGGCAGACATCGGTGATAACCGTTATGTCCGGGGCCGAGCTTTTAAGCTCCCGGATAGCCTGTTGAACAATACCGTTCCCGGCATGGGCACCGGAGCCCATGGCATCTTTTTTTTCAGGCAGGCCGAACAGGATCACCGAACGGACCCCAACCTCAAGGCAGGATTGGGCCTCTTTTTTGAGTTGATCAACTGATACCCGGAATACTCCGGGCATGGAGGAAACCTCCTCCCGCTTGGCCTTGCCGGGCATAACAAAGAGCGGGTACACCATCTGTTCAGGGGCAAGGCGGGTTTCGCGGATCATAGCGCGAAAGGTTTCACTTTGCCGCATACGGCGGGGACGGTATTCTGGAAAGACCATTTTGTTCTCCTTGGTAATGAAGGTGTCAGGTCTCAGGTTTCAGGTATCAGCTTAAAGTCAGCCGCCTATGGCGGGAAACT
>JAYEKB010000223.1:0-12726 GCA_034660835.1 Thermodesulfobacteriota bacterium | reverse complement strand
AACCAGCAGCTGCCTGCAGATCCGGTCAAGGTCAACAACAGGCAACTGACAAAGTTTTGCCAGATGGCTGCAGACTTTGCTTTTTCCGGATCCAATGCCACCGGTTATGGCAATGATATGGCCCAAACCATTAGCTTTCAAGGCTGTAGTCTCTGCGTAAGCATTCAAGCACCAGTTCCATATCCTGCCACAGTGGAGCGGTAAATGTTCGCTCCTGTCCTGTTTCCGGATGAATAAAAGAGAGAGTTGATGCATGCAGAAGCTGCCGATCCGCCCTCACTCCTGCACTGTCATCAATCCTGCCGCCATACAGCACATCACCGGCAACAGGTGCGCCCAGCGAAGACATATGGACCCTGATCTGGTGTGTGCGCCCGGTCTCAATAATAATTTCGGCAAAGCACATGCCGGTTGCAAAGGTTTCAAGAACATGCCAACGGCTAACTGCATAACGACCGCCGCTGTGCCGAATGGCCATTTTTTTACGATTCACAGGATGCCTGCCGACTGGAGCGACAATTCGACCATCCATGTCCTGGGGACAGTGCAGCAACAAGGCGTGATAAATTTTGTGAACCTCACGGTTTTTAAAAGCCTCTGCAAGTTGTCGCTGTACTTTTTCCGTTCTGGCCACCAGCATAATGCCGGAAGTATCTTTATCAAGTCGGTGCACGATACCCGGCCGGTTCTTTTCCAAACCCGGCAAATCTCCATAACGATGGAGCAGGCCATTAACCAGGGTGGAGTCGGCATGACCGGCAGCAGGATGAACAACCAGGCCGGGAGGTTTACTTATGACCAGCAGACTTTCGTCTTCATATAATACCTTAAAATCCACTGGTTGAGCAACCATTCTACTCTCAACGGCTACGGGCAGTTCAACCAGAATATCATCACCTGTTGATAGCCTGTATCCAGGCTTGACACGGGTATTATTCACCAGGATATGACCGGAACGTATGTATTTGCCAAGGCCGGAACGGGACTGGTCGGAAATATGGCGAACAAGATAATGATCCAGCCGCATGCCTTTTTCTGTTGGCTGGACCTGATAGTTGAAGGGAGATGAAGTGACAGTCAAAATTTACTACCCGTCAAAAGAGAAACAACAGGGATGGAAAATCAAATCCGGCGTCAGCTGAACAACTTTTCAATCTGTTTTTCTACCTTTTCTTCATCAACGTCCCTGGCAAGAGAGAGTTCTTTGATCAGTAGACTTTTGGCTGTATCCATCATCTTCCGTTCACCATAGGACAGATCTTTATCTACCTTGAGCAGAAACAGGTCACGCAGTACCGATGCAACCTCATATACGGAACCGGTTTTGATCTTTTCCATGTAATCACGGTAACGCCTGTTCCAGGTCTGGGAACTGATTTTTATGTCACGTTCCTTAAGGATATCAATTACTTTCTTAACCTCTTCTTTTGAAATAATGGCCCGGAGTCCAACGTTTTCACTGGTTGCAGTGGGGATCATGATGGTCATATCGTTATCCAGGATTTTCATCACATAAAACGCCTGGTCAATTCCGGCGATGGTCTGCATCTCAATAGCCTTAATCAAGCCAACACCATGTGCCGGATAAACAGCCATATCACCTTCAGCAAACTCTGTTTTTACATCGTTATCACTCATATTAATCACCTGGCCATAAACAGTACAATTTTAGAACGGCAAAAAGCTTAATATTTAAATATAACATATTTTTAAAAATTAAGCAAAAATAGGAAGATCTTGAAAAAATAACCGATCACCATATACCTGCCGTCAGCGTCTGTTGATGGTATTCATGCACGCATCAATACCTTTTTCGATAAAAAGCTCAATGGCCTCATTCGCCAGTGACAACTGTTCATTAAAAGCACTAAATTCCTGATCACTGAATCGGGAGAGAACATACCGCTCTACGGGAATCCCCTGTCCCTGTTCATTGCGCTCGGGCCGACCAATACCGAGTTTAAGACGGGCAAAGTCGGAGGTGCCGAGATGGTTGATTATGGAACGAATCCCGTTATGCCCCCCTGCCCCACCCCGAGCAACAACCTTTATCCTGCCGGCAGAAAGATCAAGGTCATCATGGACGACCAGAATATCTGCCGGGGCTATCTTGTAAAAATCTGCATAGCGGACAAGACTTTCACCGGATTTATTCATAAACGTCTGCGACTTGACAAGCAGGATACCGACTCCTGCCAACCGTTCACGGCAATACACACCCTGCCATTTCTCGCAGGTCATGGCAAAACCATGCTGATCAGCAAAAAAATCCAAAGCCAGAAAACCGGCGTTATGCCGGGTCAGTTCATATTTTGAACCTGGATTACCAAGCCCGACAATCAGGCGGCCAGCATCCCCCATTGCACATTCCTCTCACAACCATCCACCACCTGAACCGGCCGGCAGACAGCTCAAAATCTCTTAAAAACCAACAAAAAGAGCCAAAAGAAAGACCTGCTTTCTTTTGGCTCTTTTATTCTTTCAGTACCAGCACAATTTCGCAGACACACCAAACAACTACCCGGCTGTCAAATGACGGATACGCAAACCGTTGCAGGATCTTCAAGCATTTCAACCTTTGCCGGTATTTTCAGATCAGCACAGTTAAGGCCTGCTCCACCACTTTCAAGATCGGTAATATCAGCTACAATTTCATCAGGCACATCCAGCGGGCAACCACGAAGAGTTATCGTATTCCTGGAAACCCGCAGTTCTCCACCAATCTCTACTCCTTTGGCCACACCCGTCAACCTCAGGGGAACAACAAAATCACTGGGCTTATCAATCTCGATTTCCAAAAAATCCACATGAAGCACTTGCTCTACAACCGGATCTTTCTGAATTTCCTGCACCAGGACATGACGTTTACCTTTATCGTCCCCTTCTATATCAAGGGTAACCACGGCATTACGGCCATGAATCTCCAGCAGGTTCTTGTACAGTATTCCTTCTTCAAACTGCAGAGCAACCGGATCATCTCCTTTGCTATAGACTACTGCCGGAGTTTTTTTATCCATACGCAGACGACGCGATTCACCTTTTCCGAAAACCGTGCGGACTGCGGCCGGGATATCGACCTGTAACATGTTATTCCTCCTCCCTTTTATCAGGGCTTTGTTATAATTAGGTATCAGGTATCAGGTATCTGCTTGCAGACTGAGATATCATTATCCCATGCTGACTGCTGATACCTGACAGCTGACACCTTAAATTTCAAACAAACAGGTAACTGACAGAGTCTTCTGCATGGATGCGACGGATCGCCTCACCAAGCAGTTCACCAACTGAAAGCACTGTAATTTTATCACACCTGTCACCCTTGTCGCCAAGGGGGATAGAGTTGGTTACGACCAGTGATTGTATTTCAGAATCATTGAGCCGCTCAATGGCAGGACCGGAAAGCACGGCATGGGCACAACAGGCATGTACCTCGCTGGCCCCGTTTTCTTTTAGTTTACTGGCCGCGCCACACAGAGTGCCTGCCGTATCCACCATATCGTCAAGTAAAATAGCCGTTTTACCGCTCACATCACCAATAACATGCATGGCCTCACACTCATTGGCCCGTTCGCGGCGCTTGTCAATAATGGCTAACCCTGCATTGAGGCGTTTGGCAAAAGCACGGGTCCGTTCAACACCGCCGGCATCGGGGGACACCATAACTACATCTTCAAAATTGCTCCTGATATGCTTGAGTAAAACAGGGGCGGCATACAGATGATCGACCGGAATATTAAAAAATCCCTGAATCTGGCCTGCGTGGAGATCCATGCAGAGTACCCGCCTGGTACCAACAGCCATCAGCATCTCAGCCACCGCCTTTGCGGTAATGGGTACCCTGGGCCGCACCTTGCGATCCTGACGTGCATAACCGTAATAGGGCATCACTGCAGTAATACGCCTGGCTGATGCACGGCGCAGGGCATCCACCATGATCAACAGTTCCATCAAATGGTCGTTCACCGGGGTACAGGTAGGCTGGATAACAAACACATCCGCACCGCGAACATTATCACCAATCTCAACAAATGTTTCGCCGTCACTGAACTGTTTGACCTCGGCATCCGACAGAGGCATATCCAGATAATTACAGATTTCCTGAGCTATGGCAGGGTTGGCATTACCGCTAAAGACCTTCATTATGTTTGGCATTTTCAGCGCCTCATACCGTCAAAATAAAAAGGGGTGATTCCGTTCATAAAAAGTTGGCTGGGGCGGAGGGATTCGAACCCCCGAATGCAAGGATCAAAACCTTGTGTCTTACCGCTTGACGACGCCCCATCCAGTTGTAACCGACAGAGGCACAGCAGCTTCGAACAGGTAAGCGAGCATGCGAGACTCCGATTACTCCTGTCCGCATAGCATATATAGCAACCAGTCGTACCTGTACCAATCTGCAGCACCTCTGATCGGTTTCAATTTTATCTAAACAGATGTACAGTATGCAGTCCTCTTCTCTGTTCAGACAAGGGGATCAACAAGATACACCTGATAGTATTCTTTATGTAATTCCTGACTGCACAGCCGGGCCTGCTCATACATATCACTGCTAAAAAGTCCGAAAACCGTCGGCCCGGAACCGGACATCATGGCACCTACAGCACCGTCAGCAAGTAACCTCTGCTTTATTGTATTGATAACACTGTATTTATCGGCAGTTACCATTTCAAGATCATTAGCCAGTTCATCCGGCTCAATCAACCGTTTGCAAAAGGAAACAGGTCGGTCAATTTCACTCTGTTCTTTTTGCGAACATGACAGGCTAATTTTTTTTCCCGCTGCTGTCAACGCAAAAGTCTCATAGGCCCATTTCGTAGACACACCAATCCCGGGATTAACCAGCAACACCCGGTAGCCGGCAAGCGGTACAGCGACTTCTAACTTTTCTCCGATACCGGTTGCCCAGGCAGCAGCCATATCCTTGGTAAACAGGGGCACATCAGCACCGAGACTTAACCCCATATCAGCCAGTTCATCCCTGCTGCACCTGGTTGCCAGCAAGCTGTCAAGACCGAGCAAAACGGTCGCGGCATCACTTGACCCTCCTCCAAGACCAGCTGCAACAGGTATATTTTTTTTCAGGACAATCCGTATCCCCTGATCGTCTCTTCCGGTCTGCTCAAGAAACAGCCGGGCAGCCCGGTGAACAATATTTCGTTCATCTTCGGGCAGATCAGTACCTAAACAAATAAGATGAATTCCGGATTCCGGTACCAGTGCCAGTTCCAACTCATCATAAAGGGCCAGCTTCTGCATGAGCGTATTCAGCTCATGATAGCCATCCGGCCTGCGTCCGATTATTTTCAGATACAGGTTTATCTTGGCAGGGGCTGTTAGGCAGAGATGTTGGCCAGCCATTACCGGAAACCGACTTATATCGTGGCCTCTTTGGCCTTGATAAAACGCATCTTCAGTTCATAGAGGACTTTAGTCACCAGTTCATTTTCCTGTCCGTCCAGATTTCCCATGGTCTTCTCAGCCAGCATGGACAGGGTGTCAATGGTATGCTTGGCAAGTTCCAGGTCAACAGTTTTCTGTCCGGATACAGGATGAGCCAACTCACCGAGATGAAACAGGGCCGTAGTGTTGAGTGACAAAACAAAGGAGACAAAAGAAACTTCGGGCATGACACATTCACCCGCCTCATTTTTTACCCTTCCCTCCGGACATCCGCAGTCACTGGCTTGATCACTCATTTGTTTGCTCTGTTCTAAGATTTATAATTTCAGGATCGTGACTCCAGGTTTCGCACTTCTGGCTTCTGTCCTCTGACTTCTGTTCTCTGAATCTCAGGCATCATAGGGCGGCAGTTCCAGTGCCATGGCATCATCGATTCTATCCAGCTCCCTCACCTTGGCCAGCAATTCTTTTGAAACCGGGGTATCGGTGTTGAGCAGAATAACATTCTGGTTGGAGGCCTCTTCATGACCAACGGTCATGCGGGAAATATTCACGTCACCGGCCCCCAGGGTGATCCCCAGGGCACCGATCACGCCGGGCACATTCTTATTATAGACCAGTAACATGGACCCCGCAGGCAGAGCCTCAAGCCGAAAAGAATTGAGACGTACCAGGCGCGGCTCTTTAGTGCCGAATACAGTACCGGCCAGCATGTTCTCGCCCTCACTGGTCTTGACTGTTATCCGGACCAGATTGGTAAAATCCGAGGCCTGCCTGGTCTTGGATTCAACCACCCTGATACCGCGTTGTTTGGCAATAAGCGGTGCATTGACATAGTTGACCGCATCCTGAAGGATAGGGGTGAACAACCCCTTTAAAAACGCCACGGTTACAGATCCGGTATCCTGGTTAGAGAGATCACCACTAAACTCAAGATTAACCTCCTCTACCCCGCCGCGGGCAATCTGCATGTGCAGGGAGCCGAGCATTTCACCAAGGGTGATATAGGGACCGATCTTGGCCAGCACATCATCGCTGACCGAGGGCACATTGACTGCATTGCGGACGGTACCTTTAAGCAGGTAATCCGCCATCTGCTCGGCAATAGCCGTGGCCACATTTTCCTGGGCCTCTGAGGTAGAGGCACCGAGATGAGGGGTAGAGATAAAATTAGTCAAGCCAAGCAGGGGTGTTGTTTCCAGGGTAGTGGGTTCTTTCTCAAATACATCCAGGGCAGCTCCGGCAATTCGCCCCTCTTTCAGGGCTTCATAGAGTGCATCTTCATCCAGCACGCCTCCGCGGGCGCAGTCAATGAACATGCCGTCTTCTTTCATGTTGGCAAAAAAATCAGTGGACAGCAGATGATGGGTGTCCTTGGTCAACGGTGTGTGCACGGAAATAAAGTCTGCTCTTGCGGCAAGTTCCAGCAGGTCAACCCGTTCAACGCCAAGCTTTTTCACCAGCTCCTCGGGCATGAAAGGGTCATAGGCAACAACTTTCATCTGCAGTCCATGGGCCCGATTGGCAACAATGGAACCGATACGGCCGATGCCTACAATGCCAAGGGTTTTTCCGGTTACCTCACGCCCCATAAAGCTCTTTTTCTCCCACTTGCCTGCCTTCATGGAGGCTGTGGCCTGGGGAATATTTCTGGCCAGGGACATCATCATGGAAATTGCATGCTCAGCAGCAGTAGTTGCGTTGCCGTCCGGAGCATTCATGACCACAATGCCCTTCTCGCTGGCCGCCGGAATATCAACATTATCAAGTCCGATACCGGCCCGGCCCACCACTTTTAACTTTGTAGCAGCCTCAATTATATCCTGTCGCACCTTTGTTGCACTGCGAATCACCAGCCCATCATAATCAGGGATAATAGCCTTAAGCTCTTCCGGCGGGAGACCGGTATTGACATCAACTTCAAGCCCGGCATCCCGGAGAATTTGTTCACCCAGGGGCGCAAGATTATCACTGATCAATACCTTCATTCTTCACCTCTTCTAACCAGTTCAAAAATAATAAAAGAACTGGTCAGCAGTGCTCCAGGTAAACGTTGACTCGCGGAGCACTGCTGAACAGTTACGAAAATAAGTTGATTTTTAATTGCAAAGAAAGCAGTATAACGACATTCAGGGTTACAGACAATACAAAAGTCAAAATCGCATATTTTCACCACAGAGTGCACAGAGAACACAGAGACGGAAAACTCTTTGTCCTCTGTGCACTCTCTGGTTTACAAACAGAGAACAGTCCTGGACCACTAACAGAGGCCCGGCGCCAAAATTCGCCGTCCGGACATAAAAATATAAGGAGTACACCATGACGGAAGTTCGTGTCCGCTTTCCCCCCAGTCCTACCGGTTACCTCCATATCGGCGGTGCCCGTACCGCATTGCTCAACTGGCTGTGGGCCAGAAAAAATAACGGCAAGCTGATCCTGCGCATTGAGGATACCGATGCCGAGCGCTCCACCGAAGAATCCATTGCAGGCATCATCGACGGCATGACCTGGCTGGGTCTGGACTGGGACGAAGGACCCTACTTTCAGACCGATTTTTCAGATGACCATACCAAAGCGGCGAAAAAACTGCTGGCTTCCGGCCATGCCTATAAATGTTTCTGCACCAAAGAAGAACTGGATCAAAAACGGGAAGCAGCAATGGCTGCTAAAAAGGATGTCCGTTATGACGGAACCTGCCGCGACCTGACCCCGGAACAGGTGGCGGAAAAAGAGGCCCAGGTTATTCCCAGCGTTATCCGCTTCAAGGTCCCGCAAAAGGAAGGCAAGGTCGCCTACGAGGATAAAGTCCTGGGCACCATAGAACGTAGTTACGACGATATTGAGGATTTTGTCATTGTCCGCTCCAATGGTAAGCCGCTCTATTTGCTCTGTAACGTAGTTGACGATATCCGTGATCGCATATCCCATATTATCCGCGGCCAGGACCATATGAGTAATACCACCCGTCAGGTATTACTCTACCAGGCCCTTGATGCCCCGATACCGGTCTTTGCCCATATGCCGTTGACCCTGGATCTGCAGAAACGAAAAATATCCAAACGCAGCCACGGTGAAATTGTAGCTGTCCAGTTTTACCGGGAAAAAGGATTTATCCCATGGGCTCTGTGCAACTTTCTGGCCCTGCTTGGCTGGAATCCGGGTACGGATCAGGAAATATTCAGCCGTGAAGAGCTGATCGAAGTCTTTACCCTTGAACGCATCGGCAAGGTTAATTCGGTTTTTAACTACCAGAAAGGCAATGCCAAGTTCTTCACTGATCCCAAGCTGATCTCCATTAACGAGCATTACCTGCGGACCATGGACATTACAGAGCTTGCAGAGCTGGTTAAACAGGATTTTGAAGAACAAGACATCTGGGATAAAGCCTATGATGGTGACAAACGGGAATGGTTTCTGACGACGCTTGATCTTATCCGGGACCGGTTTCATACCACTCGAGATTTTGCCACCCTGGGCCGAGCCTATTTTGCTGACGATTACACGGTTGAAGCCAAGCCGCTGAAAAAAAATATCCTCAAGCATCCGGACCTGAAAACCTGGCTGCCCATGCTGGCCGAACGTTTTGCAGTACTGGATGACTTTAACAAAGAAACTACTGAATCCACCTCCCGGGAGCTGGCAGAAGAGCTTGACATCAAGCCCGGTATTCTGATTAATGGGATGCGCACCGCACTCACTGGTCAGCTGGCCGGCCCGGGCATGTTCGACATCCTGGTTGCCCTTGGTAAAGAGCGGGTAGTAAACCGGTTAAATAATATTGACCACTTGTACGACGGAGCTTAAGGTCAAGACAATCAACTCCCACATAACTCAAACCCGAAACTCAAAACCCGGAACACGGAACCATTATAGATCATGACCACTGAAAATATTTCTGAAAAACCCCTTGATTTCATCCGGCAGATTATTGCCAAAGATCTGGAGTCGGGTAAACATAAGAGAGTTATCACCCGTTTCCCGCCGGAACCTAACGGTTTTCTCCATATCGGCCACGCCAAGTCCATCTGCCTTAACTTCGGCATTGCCAAGGAAAACAATTCGGTCTGTCACCTGCGTTTTGACGACACCAATCCGGGCAAGGAATCCGAAGAATATGTGGAAGCCATCAAGGAAGACGTCCACTGGCTGGGTTTTGACTGGGGAGAACATCTCTATTTTTCATCGGATTATTTTGACAAGCTCTACGACTTTGCCGTCCAGCTGATCAAACTTGGCAAAGCCTATGTCTGCCATTTAAGCAGCGAAGATATGCGTGAGTACCGCGGGACCCTGACCGAACCGGGCAAAGACAGCCCATACCGCAACCGATCCGTTGCAGAGAACCTGCAGCTCTTTGAGCAGATGAAAAACGGTGAGCTTGAGGAAGGCAGCTGTGCCCTGCGTGCACGAATCGACATGAGCTCAGCCAACATCCTGATGCGCGACCCTGTTCTCTACCGGCTCATGAAAACCAGCCATCACCGGACCGGAGACAGATGGTGCATCTATCCCATGTATGACTTCTGCCACTGTCTGTCAGATATGTTAGAGGGGATAACCCATTCCCTCTGCACCCTGGAATTTGAGAACAACAGACCGCTCTACGACTGGATACTCGACACCCTGAACACACCCTGTCATCCGCGCCAGTACGAGTTTGCCCGCCTCAACATCAACTACACGGTTATGTCCAAGCGCAAACTGCTGCAGCTTGTTGCTGAAAACAATGTCCAGGGCTGGGATGATCCGCGCATGCTCACCATCTCAGGCCTGCGCCGCCGGGGTTATACTCCTGCTGCCATACGCAATTTCTGTGACGGGATCGGGGTAGGCAAACGTGATTCCTGGATCGATATGGGCGTACTGGAAAATGCTATCCGCGATGATTTAAACGTACATGCACCCAGGGTACTGGGTGTTCTTAAACCCTTAAAGGTTGTGATCACCAACTATCCGGAAGATAAAGAGGAAGATCTTGAAGCACAAAACCATCCTCAGAACCCGGAAATGGGCAGCCGTATGCTGCCGTTTTGCCGGGAGATTTATGTTGAGGCCACTGATTTTATGGAGGATGCACCCAGAAAATTCTTCCGTCTCTCTGTCGGCCGCGAAGTGCGTCTGCGCTACGCTTACCTGATCACCTGCAATGAAGTAATCAAGAACGAAAACGGCGAGGTAGTGGAGCTGCACTGCACCTATGACCCTGAAACCCGTGGCGGTTCAGCCCCGGACGGCCGCAAGGTCAAGGGGACTATCCACTGGGTATCGGCGCGGCACGGAATCCGCAGCCAGGTGCGGCTTTATGACCGCCTCTTTACTGTGGAACATCCGGACATGGACAAGGAAAAAGACTTTAAGGAATTCCTCAACCCGGAATCCCTGCAGATCCTGGACAACTGCATCCTGGAGCCGTCACTGGCCGCTGCAGCTGCCCAAGATCGCTGCCAGTTTGAACGCCAGGGCTATTTCTGCCTGGACTCCAGGGAAACCACACCGGAGAAGCCGGTCTTTAACCGCATCGTTACCCTGCGTGACAGCTGGGCAAAAATGAGTAAGAAAAAATAATCGCTGCATACTTTCTTCATTTTGCAGTCATCTGATCCAGCATATCAAGAGGGCTGACGGCCGGATTACGCATGTTTTTCACCACATGTGTATAAATCATTGTGGTCTCAACACTTTTATGGCCAAGATAATCCTGGATCTGCCTGAGATCCACTCCATTGAGCAGAAGATGGGTAGCAAAACTGTGCCGCAGAGTATGAACAGATGCCGGCTTTACAAGGCCGGAAGCTCTGACAGCCTTTTTCATTGCTTTTTGAATAGCACCGTCACTTACATGATGTCGCCTGGTTTTTTTACTCCGTGGATCAACAGAAAGCCTTGCACTGGGGAAGACGTACTGCCATCCCCATTCTCTACAGGCGGCAGGATATTTACGGTCCAATGCGCCGGGCATATACACCTCGCCAAAGCCATCAGCAAGATCCTGTTCATGCAGCTTTTTAACTTTTTCCAAATGCGATTTAAGCTCGGATTGAATCGTACCGGCAAGAATTGTTGAGCGATCTTTATCACCCTTACCCGAGCGGACGAAAATAAGATCCTGATCATAATCCAAATCTTTAACTCTTAATCTCGAGCATTCGCTGAGACGAAGCCCTCCACTGTAAATCAACCTGAGCATAAGTGAATTTGTTCCGGTCACATGGTGCAAAAGCCTTTTCACCTCTTCCGGCGAAAGAACAACCGGCAGTTTTTTGCCTTGTTTTGAGCGAAGATTCTTCTCCATATCTTTCAGCTCAACATGCAGGACATTCCTGCACAGAAAAAGCAGCGCACTGAAAGCCTGATTTTGAGTTGATTTAGACGCCTTGCGCTGCGTTGCCAGACGGGCCAGGAAATCTTTTATAAGTTCAGGCGAAACAGCTGCACAACCGTCCCGGTTCACTCCTTTGCATTCGCTGGAATAATTAAAAAACCGCTTGCACCAATTGAGATAAGATTGTTCAGTTTTGTATGCATAATGCTTTATACGCATCCATTCCTTCATGTCTGCCAAGGCTTTCCGACTGTCAAACCAGGCTGGGTCGTCAGGCGTAAAACGAGTATTCTTGCCTTTGACCGGTGACTTTGCAGCAGCATAGTAATTCTGGAAATAGAGCCTTACAGCCTGGTCAGCCTGATCTACCTGCCAGGGTGCTATTTGCGGTTCACCGGCAAGTTGCTCAAGATACTGGGGCAGCTTGTCCTCCCAGCTCCGACCTTTAAAAGAACTCTCACTATTAAGGAAACGGCGCACCCAAAAAATAAAAAACGTTTCTTTTCCGGGTGCAACCATTGATCGTTTTAATAAAAAATCTCCGTAGGCACTTAATCTCTGTTCGATTTCGTTTTTATTCATAGATTTTTTAATAGTTATAATTTCAGTATGTTATATGCCTTTCTGGCCTGAATACAGAAAATACGATATAATAATTATCTTATTATACATAGTAATGATAATAACGAAAAGAAAAATAGCGTACTCATTCTATTGAACCTGCTAAATGCAATACGCATTGAAAGAGGCAAATAAAACGTTGCAAATTCAATGTAGATATGGGACTACATGCTAAAAGCAGAAATAAATTTTCCGCAGAAATCGATAGCTCGCGACATTTATGCAAATACTTTAAAAAGAGATAATCAAGCGGAAGAAACGTAGAAGAGATATAACAAAGATGCCGTCGCGCTGCGCGCGACGGCATCGGCCCGAGCTGAGCGAAAATGTTCGCTCCAACAACTTGATGGCTATTAAAACATGTCGCTCACAGACAATCTTCA
>JAYEKB010000222.1:8067-12729 GCA_034660835.1 Thermodesulfobacteriota bacterium | reverse complement strand
ACCTTATCTGTACTAATCTTCACGGACCGTTTGCCTGCAAAAATGAGAACCTAATGAAGAATTATGAGACATCCCCCGAGTCAACATATTTCCCAAAAACCTTGACTTCGGTTCAGGGTACACGGTTAAGGTTGGAAAATCTAATTTGAACCAATTTGGTATCGATCGTATTCATACCATACTTAGGGGCTGTTACGAAATAATCATTACATTTATGCATCTCTGCTACGCCTGTGGTTTCGGAGTCTGCGCTTACCTGTTCAATCGGTTCGTCCAAATCTAACCCAAATCAGAGCGCCTAAACGTAACACTTATTTCATAACAGCCCCTTACTATGCATTTCAGATTTGGTCACACCATGGGTCACGCTGACCAACGAAGATTGTTTGGCTTCATCCAGGGCGTTACTTAAGGCGGGACAATAGGTTCTTGACTGTGTTATAGTAACGATTTATTACCCCTGTTATGAAAAACAGCAAATCAATCTGTTCTTTTGACCCGAACCTTTGACTCCTGTCCTCAAACTTTTTTTTCACAATTCTTCAAGACTCTTTGTGTTGATGGCCCTTTTGCTGCAGACTTCTGTCTGTCAGGCCGTGCCCCTTTCGGTAACAGTTGAGGGGGTTGATGGAGAATTGTACACCAACATCCTGGCCCGTCTGAAAATCTCCCTGCAGCAGCAAAATCCTGATATCACTCCCCGGGAAATACGCAGGTTGCACAAACAGGCACCTGAAGAAATTGGTGGGGCCCTGGCGCCGTTTGGTTACTATTCCGTCAAGGTGGACAGTTCCCTGTCAGAAGGTGATGAGGGCTGGCAGGCCCTGTACAGGGTAACAGCCGGAACACCGATTATAGTGGATACATTGTCTGTTAAGGTGACGGGTTCGGGTAAAGAGAACTCTTTTTTTAAGGATCTTGCAGCAGGATTTCCCCTGCAGCCGGGAGATGCCCTCAAAGACAGCCTCTATGAAGACGGCAAGAAAAAGATCCTGGCCATGGCTATGACCCATGGGTATGCCCAGGCCCGGTTTACGGAGCATACAGTTGTTGTACAGCCTGAACTGGGTAAGGCCGAGATCAGGCTTCTCCTGGACACAGGGCATCTCTATCACTTTGGGGAAACCACGAGCAGCCAAGATATAATCACTCCCGAGTTGTTTTACCGCTTTATTCCCTACCAACAGGGAGATGTCTATTCTCTGCAGTCATTAAACCAACTGCAGTCGGACCTTTACTCTACAGGATATTTCAGCCAGGTCCTGGTGGAACCCAAATTTTCCGGGCAACAGGACGAAAAAATACCGGTGGAGGTCAGTCTGCTTCCTGCAAAACGAAATCGCTACAGTTTTGGTGTCGGCTATGGAACCGATACCGGTGCCCGGGGAAGCCTGGGCTGGACAAATCGTATGATAAACCGTTTTGGTCACAAACCTTCACTCATAATGCAGCTATCTGAGAAACGCAGCCGCATTAATGCAGATTATACAATACCTGTTTTCGATCCCCGCTATGATGTGCTGAGCCTGGAGGGACGCTATCTTGACGATACCTGGGACGATACCTGGACCAATCTGATCTCACTTGGTGTTTCAGTCAACCATAATACTCCTAAACACCAGTATGGAGTTGGACTGGAGGCACGGCATGAGGAGTACACTGTGGGCGTGACCAGCGGCAGCGCTGATCTTTTTATGCCAAGTGGTTATTGGAACCTGATTCTGGCCGGGGACCGGATCAATACCACAAATGGTATTCGTTTTGCTGCCACGGTTAAGGGGGCTGACAAGGCGATTCTTTCCAGCACCAGTTTTATTCAGTTCCGGCTCAGCAGCAAGGCAATTGTTACTCCCATGGAAAACTGGCGGATTCTGGGCCGTACAACCCTTGGTGCTACGGCCATGGAGTCTCTTGATGATCTTCCTCCTTCCCTTCGTTTCTATGCAGGAGGCGACCAGTCCGTTCGCGGCTATGGATATAAAGAACTCGGACCTGTGGATTCCTCGGGAGTAGTTGTCGGTGGCCGCTACCTGCTGGATGGCAGCGTTGAGCTTGAGCGCAGGTTGACCTCCATGTGGAGCGTGGCGGCTTTTTATGATGTCGGCAATGCCTTTGATGACATTGAAGCCGATCTTAAACAGGGTGCCGGCGTCGGTGTTCGCATGACTCTGCCCTTTGGTCAGATCCGCGTGGATGTGGCAAGTGCACTCTCCGATGATGGGCAACCATTTCGGCTGCACCTGTCAGTGGGGGCGGACCTGTGAAGAGTATCCGATTGCTGAAAGGATTTCTTTTTTCTCTGCTGCTTCTGGTTGCCATTTTTGCTTTTCTCCTGACAACAGAAAGTGGTTTCAGACTCCTGTTGCGGGCCTGTGATTCTTTGGCTGGTCCTCTGTTTTCCGTGCAAAAAGTAGAGGGTCGTTTTGTAGAGAGCTGGCGGCTTGAAAAGGTGGAGGTGCATATTGATGGTGTGATAGATGTTTCATTTGATGAATTAGGTTGCAGCTGGAAGCCCGCGGCCTTGTTTGACAAAAACCTTCAGGTAGAGCGTATTGCAGTACAGGGGCTGGTTATTCGGCTGGCAGACAGCGGAGAGGAAACAACCGACAGTTCAGCGATAGTGCTTCCGGATCTCCATTTCGCCCTTGGATTGCGTCTGCAGGATGTAGAGATTCATGATGCTGAAATCTTTTTCTCCGGCAGTTCGGCCCCCTTTATTGTAAATGAACTTGTCCTGAATGCGTCTGCTCATGATGACCAGATAGCTATTGGTCGCCTGAAGCTGGATACTCCGGATTATGGCGGGGAGTTGCAGGGAAAAATACAGCTCAGTAGCACCTGGCCGCTCGCGATCAGTGGTGACTGGAGGGTGACTGATCCGGGTATCGGTGATCTCAGCGGTTCGATTGAGGCTGAAGGGGATCTTGAAACATTGGCGGTTTCGATTAGGCTCAAGACACCGGCCGCTGCCAGGGTAGAGGGACAGTTGACCAATATCGTAAGCGACCTGCACTGGAAGGCAACTGGAAAAACGGAACATTTTCAGTTAGGAGATATTCAGGTGGATATTCCGGTAGACGGGACCCTCACTGTTATCAAAGCCTCCGGCACCATAAAGACGTACGGGGGAACACTGGCCGCTGACATCGGGTACCAGGGATACCCCCGGATTCAGGTCCATGCAGAGGTTCAAGGAGATTACAATGGTTTGACCGTTCACTCCCTGCGGTTGCTCCTTGATGAAGCCAACCTTACCACCCGTGGCAAGATTGGCTGGACAGACGGCTTTTTCTGGCAGGCGGAACTCGAAGGACAACACCTGAATCCTGCACAATTTGTCTCCGGGTGGCCGGGGAAAATTGATACTGTGCTCCACAGTCAGGGAAAGTGGACAGCAGATACGCTGACAGCAGATGTACAAATTGATCGTCTGCACGGGGAGTTGCGAGGCTTTCCCCTTGCCGGCAGCGGCAGTGCCGGGATTAATGGCAAAATGCTCACCGTTGATGCACTGCACCTGCAATCAGGTTCCACTCATTTTCAGGCAAATGGTCGGGCAGGCAAAGAGCTTGAATTGACGTTTCAGGCGGGATCGGATGACCTGGCAAGCCTTGTTCCGGAGGGCAGCGGTATTTTTCAGCTGCAGGGAACAGTGAACGGCAGCCGTGAGCGACCCCGTCTGGCCTTGAACCTGGACGGCTCAAAACTTGCACTCCAGGAGTATTCTCTACAGAGCCTGAAGGCAAAGGTGAAAGTTGATCTTGCCGATGAAGGCCGGATAGATGCTGATCTCTCAGCAGCTGGAATTGTTGTACAGGAACGGACCATCAACAAGGCACAGCTTCGGGTATTGGGAAATCTTGAAAAACATCAGATTAAACTCTCTGTTGTCGGAAGTCCAGGAAAGGTACAACTTGCTGCTGTCGGAGGGGTTCAGAAACGGGAATGGCAGGGGGATCTTTCCAGATTTCTGCTGCAGACCAGTCAATTTGGTGAGTGGAAGATACTAAAACCGGTCAGCCTGCGCCTGGCAGAAAACGCAGGTGAAGTTTCAGAACTCACTCTTGTTCAGGACCAGGTACGGATATCGCTGGCAGGAAAATGGCGGCAACAGGGAGGATGGCAGGTTCATGGAGGTGTGGACAATTTTTCTTTGAACCTTCTTGAAAAGTGGGACCTGCTGTCTCAAAATCCGGGTGGCGTGCTCACTGCATCGGTGAAGGTCGAGGGACAGGGTACAATCCCGGAGCAGGCAGATCTTATCATCTCTGTGCCTGATCTTTCTTTGACCACCGAGGATGAGGATGGCCGGACCAGCAGCTGGCACTGGAACGACAATGATATCCGGGCCACGTTGAAAAACGGAGAGGCGGAAATAACCGTGAAAACCCTGTTTCAGGACGGCAGTGTGGCAGATCTTACGGTTGGGGTAGGAAATTGCAATGATTTTACGAAGCCTGCCCAGATGCCGCTTGATGGCAAGTTGCATATCAATCTAAAGGACCTTAGTCCACTGGCCCCTCTCAGCGGATATATGGTTCAGGCAAAAGGTCGATTTGCAGGCAGTTGCACTGTGCAGGGGACCGTGGCCAATCCGACTTTGCAGGGCAGGATGGCTCTTGAGGACGGTGAAATTCAAATCCCTGCTGCCGGTATTGTTGT
>JAYEKB010000222.1:0-7967 GCA_034660835.1 Thermodesulfobacteriota bacterium | reverse complement strand
TATCTTTTGGTGGGGCACGATATGTCCGCGTCCAGTACGACAGAAGGTTCCATGCTCAGTGCAGCCGCTGCCAGCCTGGGTATAGGAAAGGGAGGAGCCTTTCTCAAGGACATCACAGAGGAAACCGGTTTTGATGTGAGCCTGGCAGGAGGAGAGAAATCCACAGATGTTTCCCTGGTGGTAGGCAAGGAGGTCTATAAAGATCTCTATATCAGTTACGGTAAAGGGTTGACCGATTCCGAAGGTACTTTCAAGGCCCGCTATAATCTGAAATACGGATTTTCCGTGGAAACAGAGACCACCTCCGAGGCCAGTGGTGCTGATCTGTTCTGGTCGCTGGAACGCTGATGGCAAATGAACAAATATGAGGCACTCCTTGTACAGTTACGGTGCAGTAGTTTTGCCAACTTGGGGCACAACCTGAAGTTACAGGCAAAGAAACAAGCCAACAGTTCTGAATTACATATAATTCATGTTGCGCAATAATCATTTTCTCTTTCTCTGGTTTGTCAATATCGCCTCAACCCTGGCTATTGAACTGTTTTCGGTCACTATTTTAGTATCGGTTTTTGAACAGACTGAATCTACTTTGCTGGCAGCCGGTACGATGGTGGCACGAACACTGCCGCCATTTTTGCTGGGCCCCATTGCTGGTGTGTTGGTCGATCGCTTTCCCCGCAAAAACATGCTGATCAGTATGGGTTTCATTCAACTGCTGCTGGTTGGTATTGCAATATGGTTTCTACAAGGGGATAGAAACATATCTGTTGCCGGTATTTATCTCATTTTAGCCGGCCTCTCTGCTGCTGATTCTTTTCATCGGCCTGCCCGCATGTCTCTTATTCCCTCACTGGTCAAGCAAGGGCATTTGGTCAGAGCCAACAGTTTTATCCTGGCCTCAAATCAAATTATGATGGCTGTTTCTTATACCGTTGGCGGTTGGCTTATTTTAGCGGTACCGCTACGTCAGATTGCTTTTGGAGTGGCCATTTTGTTTACGATAGCTACCCTCACAGCGATGCCCATAAAGGAACCTAAACTCCAGGATGCAAAGAATGTCGGTAAAAGGGAATCCTTGTGGAATTCTTTGCTCTCCGGCTGGAATTATTTACGCAGGCATCCCATTGCCAGACCATTGACAATCATGGAAACGGTGGAACATCTGCCGCACGGTATTTGGACCGGGGCCTTGATGTTGGCTTTTACCACCAAGGCTTTGCACGGTGATGCAGCTGATTGGGGGTATCAAGCAACGGGGTATTTTACTGGTATGATCATTGGCTCTCTTGGGGCACTGGCCATGAGTGATTGGTTGTCCCGCTACCCGGGTCGTATCATTGTAGTGAATGCTTGTGCTACCGGCTTATTTACACTGGGCTATGCCGGAAGTCAGACTGTATGGGTGGCCTTGATATGGGCCTTTGTGTTTGGCCCGCCATTTGCCATTCGCGATGTAGCACAGGATTCGCTGCTGCAGAGTACAGTTGAAAGGGAACAGTTGGGGCGGGTTTATGCGACGCGGGAAATGTTACGCAATGCCGTGTTTATGTTTGCAGGTGTCTTCTTTGCCTGGCTCTCTGATTTTGTGTCCATCCGCTCAATCTATGTCATTGGGGGTGTTCTCTATATGCTGACAGGTTTATACGCCCTGAGTAACAAGGCTTTGAGAGAAAGCAAGATAACTACTGATTAAACGTTTGTTAATTGTAAAGGCTCCTCCTTCTTGGTAGGTGGTTACCAAGGATTGCCGGCTAAGGGCCTGTTAAGAAATAAGTGTTGCATTTAGGCGCTCTGATTTGGGTTAGATTTGTACGATTTGATTGCACAAAACCGGAGGCGTAGCATGGCTACGTTGAGGATTTTGTAATTGAAAATCGTACAAATATGACCTGAAGCAGAGATGCATAGGTGTGACACTTATTTCTTAACAGGCCCTGAATGACAGTGAAGAGCACAACTTTCAGCTTATTTGACTTGGGTCGTTACCAGTTTTCCGGTGGCCGGATCCATACAGCGAATTTCGGCGCTGATCTGCTCAGGATTGACAGGGGCGGACAGTTTCAGCTGCAACGATAGAGTCCCGGGGGGTACCTTACGCAACAACCAGCGAACTTCCCCTTTTTTTGTATTGAATTTCTTATAGGGTGGGTCAGCCGCTGTAGGCGTTGTACCCTGCGGCAGATGCTGGATGATGATAATACTAGCCGGGGCTGGTGACCCTACCTTGACCTCCAGAGTAATTTCTGTGGCTGATATGGAAAGATAGCGACCGGAAACTATTTCCACAGCATGGGCTTGCACGAAAAAGCTCATGTAGACCAGCAGGGCAGCAAGTGCTATTCTTGATTTAATTTTATGGTGTTTCTTTCTTCCATCCATGACATAACCGGGTTATGGGAGTATTATAATGGTTTGACCTTTCTTGTTCCAGCGATAACCGGAACCGATCCATATCTCTTCTATGCTGTCCAGGTCTAATGCAAGCCCCGGGAGTCCGCCGAACTTGTCATAGACCTCCAGGATTTCATCATCGCTGATGATGAAATCACCATTGGTGTCTGCCCAGTGTACCGGCATCAGGCGGAGAGAGTCATCACCGCTGATATCGGCCTCCTGTTTCTGCCCCTGCCGAACGGCTATACTGCCGGAAAAGGTAAACGGCGTCCCGTACTCTCCTGTGGCCCGGGCCAGGTAGCCAGTCAACAGCTCTCCTCTCCCCTCTTTACGGATCCACTTCAGAGTGTTGTCAGCTTGTGATGTGGCGTCGGGAACGGTCTTCAGGATCTCAACACCGGCAGGAACGTTCTCACGCACCAGCAGGACCATTTCACGGCCGGTATGAACTGTGATAATAACAGGAAAGCTGAGGCCCGGAGCGCAGGCTGTGGGCAGGGAACGAGTTGCTCCAATTTGTATTTCACCGGATCCAGGCTGTTTTTTCCAGATCATTAGACTGATAACCACCGGTATCATTACCCCGAGACCGATATTGATCAGCAGGTTGTATTTTTTCAGGGGAATACCGAAATGTGTAGCCTGGGAGAGGTGAGGAGATTTTTCAGTGGAGTCTGCAGTTACGTTCGGTTTTTCTAGGATTTGCTCCAGTTCAACCTCAAGGGCTGCTGCCAATCGCAGGCCATTTTCCCGTTTAATGGTCGGATAGCGTCGGTTTTCCCAGCGTGAGATGGTATCAGTGGTGACCTCGACCGCCGTGGCCACATACAACTGGGTAAGTCCCCGGTCCTCACGCAGCTGCCGCACCTTTGCTCCGTCGATGCGGATCATGGGTACGCCGGATGTCTGCATGTCCCTATCTACCATTACAACCCAAGAGTTAAAAGTTGGGAAAACAACGTCTTTGAACAAATAATACGCGCTTCTGTTGTTCTTGCAAACCTCTTTTTCCCCAGAAGGGGTTGTTTTTCTGTCCGTCATAACCTACTGATAATACATGGATGACGATTAGACATTGGGTTAAATTGTACCCCGTATGGCCCCATGTAGGGTTTTTTCTTTTTGTATCCAGCTCTATAGTCACAGCAAAGGAAGGGATTACTGTTGAGGTGATCCGCGATTGTAGTTCAACTTGAGCAGAGGAGAAAATTATGCTGAAAAAAACAACGGTACTACTGGCAACTATTGCAATGTTTACTCTGACATCCGGCGCGGCCCTGGCCGCAAGCGGCAGGTGTACGGTTACAGAGATCAAGGACAGTGTCGTTACCCTGGACTGCGGTACAACTGCTGCCAAGATGAAGGTTGGCGATGAGGTTAAAATCAAGACAGCAAAGAAAAAGGCCATTGAAGGCTGCTGATTACGGCAGCGTAACCCGAAAACGTCCTCTTCGGTAATCCCGGCTTCCAGGGGACCGGTTCAATAATTATCCCGTATATTTCATAAACACTTTGCTCATTTTAAGGTAACCTCTGTAAAACAAATGATAAAATTGCGCATTATTCCCTACTTTAAATATGCAAAGTGTTCACCGAAGGCAAGCCGATGCGACCGCACCTGCTTTGTCGCTGCAGGAGCAGGCATAGGCAACTATAGCCTACTCCTGCGCTCAGCGCATCTGCAGCCGCCTTGACTTGTGAAATATGCGGGTTAGGACCGGTCCTTTTTATTCATTTCCCCTTGTTGACCGCTGAAGAGTTTCGTTTGGTTTTTCGCCAAAGCGGTGCATGTATTCAAGGTACCCTTGAGAGCAAATCTACCTCAACAACATACCTTGAGTAATATCATCAATAATGATATAGTTACCTATTAAAATATCACGAAAGGTAACAAATGAAACGGAATGCAGAGCAGTACCTGAAAAGCTGGCGACAAGAAATAACACACAAACCTCTTGTTATCAGAGGAGCCAGACAGGTGGGTAAAACATATTTAGTCAGGTCATTCGCTCGAGAGTTTGGAAATTTGGTGGAGATCAATTTTGAACGTAATCCTGAAATTGCAGAACTTTTTATTTCAAATGATCCCGTACAAATAATCGGGCTCCTTGAACTTCAACTACAGACAACAATAACCCCTGGCAATACCCTGCTTTTCCTCGATGAAATCCAGGCACGTCCGGATGTTATTGCGTCACTGCGTTATTTTTATGAAGAGATGGGTGATCTTCATATAATAGCTGCAGGATCCCTTCTGGAATTTGCCCTTGAAAAACCGACTTTTTCTATGCCTGTGGGCAGGATTGAATATCTGTACCTTGGGCCAATGCAATTTGAAGAATACCTGGTCGCAACAGGGCGAGAAAAGTTAGTGCTGTTTTTGCAAAATTTTCAATTTTCGAATTCTATTCCAGCCCCCATCCATAAACAATTACTGGAACATTTGCAGGTTTTCATAATTACCGGGGGAATGCCTGACGCGATCAAAAATTTTATCGATACTAACTCGTGGCAACAGTGTGAAAAAGTAAAAGCTTCAATTCTAACAACTTTTCGAGATGATTTTAATAAGTATGGCGTCAAGGCAAATCCTGATGTCCTCTACGACCTGTTTCGGAAAATTCCTTTCCAGGTCGGCCGGAAATTCAAATATGTGAATATAAATCGTCACCTGCGGGCAGCAGTGGTAAGCAAGGCTCTTAACCTGCTTTGCCAGGCAAAGGTTGCTAATATAATTCACCACTCTTCCGGCAATGGCTTGCCTCTGGGTGCTGAGATTAATCATAAAAAATTCAAGATTATTTTCCTCGACAGCGGTCTGATGGCAACGGCATGCGGCTTGAACTTCCTCGATATTAGCAAGGTAGAAGATATAATACTGGTCAACAACGGCAAACTGTGCGAACAGTTTATTGGTCAGCATCTGCTTTATGCCGGGGAATTTTACCGTGAACCTGAACTTTTTTACTGGGCCAGAGAACAGAGAGGATCGTCAGCGGAAGTGGATTATCTTATCAGTAACGGAACAAACATAATTCCGGTAGAGGTGAAAGCCGGTAAAGGTAGCAGTCTCAAGTCTCTGCAGATGTTTCTTAAAACAAAACAGTTGAAAACAGGCTTGCGTTTTAATAGCGATACACCTTCATTGCTCAAAACAAAAACTGTAATAGCAAACGGGAATAATATTCCCTTTCAGCTTCTTTCGTTGCCGTTGTATATGGTTGGTCAGGCAAAAAGATTACTGGCAGATCTTGATTAATTGAATATAATCAATCTCCTGCAGAGATTAACCCAAGGGTACCTTGAATAATTAGATTTTTCATTCAAGGTGGCCCAAAGATTATTTCCATGTTTTTTATATTCTGTTGCATGACTGAAAAGAAGTCGCCATGTTGAGGTCTGGCAAAACAGGGAGAAAACACCTGACTCTGAATATTCATATCCTGCAGACGCTTTGCTGACTCAGGCAAGGGTTCCCCCTCCCAGATCATCCATCCGGCAGGATGGGCTTTAATCAGTCCCTGGAGATGTTTCCATTGGGTTTCACTTGGGTCTGCATCCGGCTCCCACATTACCATTTTCAGGTTCAGGTTGTAGCGCCTTGCCAAGTATTGGTAGATGGGATGGGAGCCGACAAGTGGAAGGCCCGACTTTTTATCGCTCAAGGCGGCCATCTGTTCGTCAAGCTCGAGAAGTTCCTTTTTCAGGACGTCAAAATTATTAGTAAAGTCAAGTTGATAGTCAGGAGCTCTACGTGATAAAGCATTGTAAATGGCCTCGGCCTGCAGGACTGCCTGTGAAAAATCCAGCCAGGTAGTGAAGGCTGTGCCGCCGTGGGAGTGGTCGCCTCCAGGCCCGTGACTGTGGGTGACATTGGTTTCAATATGGATCAGGTTTTTTTTGAAAGCCTTTGATGTATCAACGATACGCAGCATCGGCAGGCTGACTTTCTTTGTCCATTTTTCATAACCTGCACCGTTCAGGATTATCAGGTCGGCCTGCTGGTATTTTCTCACTGTTTCTATATCAGGTGTCCAGAAGGCTGGATCAACATCAGGCGGTGCAGGAAAGACGACATTGACATGTTCGCCGCCGATCCGCTCGGCAAAGTAGGTCAGCGGATAGTTGACGGTATAGACGGTGAGTTTATTATCAGCAAAAGCCTGCTGCAATTGCAGGATAAACATTAATAAAAGTACAATTAGCACATATCTGATTGACATCTTGAACATATTTTCTCCCTGGGGAAGCACTAAACAAACAAATTCCTGACCAGCATCTGATCATAATGAATGACCAGTGCCAGCAATCCTGCGCATACCGTTCCGCTGATCAGCACGATGATAAATATCTCTGCTCCCAGTAACCGGGCAATGGTGGCCCGGCTGCAGCCCAGCTTGAAGATGACATCAATCTCCCGCTCCCGCAGGCGCAGCGACAGGGAAAAAACCAGGACCAGCGCCAGCAGAGTGGCGGTTCCTACCAGCATGATGACCGCATCAAGCACGTTGCGGATCTTGAAAATGTTGGCCATCAGGGTGTCGATCACCTCCTTGGGCCGGACAATCTGGTAGGGAGTTTCTTTCTCCAGGTATCGGCCCTGGAGGATGGTGCCGGATTTTTCATCATAGGGAACAGCCAGCACCGCAGTGAGAGGAAAGTCTGCCGAGTCGCCGTGCAGATGAAACGAATCGATATTCTTCTCCGTTATTTCGGTGTACTGCATGAGCTTGGCATTGGCTGTCACATTGCCTTTTTCCCGCTTGAGGATAACCGAGCTGTCAGTTGTTTTGGTTACATCCTCGTGACCGTGACCAAGCCCCTGAATAACCCAGGTCGTCATGATATCAACAAAGACCGCCAGGTCGTCGGCGCTGTGGGTCGATGCCAGCACCCCGGTGATTTTCATTTTCAGCGGATAAACACCGGCGAGATTGAACAGGGTTTCCGGCGAGGAAACAATAAAATCACCTGGGGTCAGGTTGAGTTTCATAGCTACCTCGGCTCCGATAACGCATTGGCCGATCACGGTGAACATTCCACCTTGAGCAAGTTCAATCTTTCGAAAATCAAAGTAGTCCAGTGAGGTCCCGACTATAGGGTAATCACGAGCTTTGTAGCGAATATACAGTGGAATCGGTGCCGCCAGGTCACTATCCATAACCTGTTCAGCAGCAGCCATGGTGATGGTTTCAGGTACTTCATCGCCAAAGTAGAGCGAGTTCATCACCAGGTCAAGTGCACTTCCCTTGGCACCGATCAACAGCGGGCTCGACTCAGCCCGCAGGACAAGCTGTCGTTCGCTCTCGTTGAGCAGGATTTCCAATGCCAGTGGCAGGGCAGCGATAATGGTGATGCAGCCTATAAGGATGAACGTCTTCACCTTATTGTAGCTCAGGTAGCGCCAGGCAAGATAGAGACTATCCATCATGCTGTCTCTGTCTGTACAAAGTCGTTAAAATTAACGACGTTATCGAAATAAGGCAGCAGCTCCTGATCATGGGTTACGGCAAGCAACGTTGCATTATGCTTGTCCACATTATCAAACAGTAATTCGAGGATATGAATCTTGT
>JAYEKB010000221.1:0-3052 GCA_034660835.1 Thermodesulfobacteriota bacterium | reverse complement strand
CGCTGAGCGCAGGAGTAGGCAGGTAAGCGCAGACTCCGATAGTTGCCTATGCCTGCTCCTGCAGCGACAAAGCAGGTGCGGTCGCATCGGCTTGCCTTCGGTGAACACTTTGCAAATTTAAAGCAGGGAATAATGCGCAATTTTATCATATGATTTACAGAGGTTACCTTAAAATGAGCAAAGTGTTCATGAAATATGCGGGCTAACCCATGACAATTTGCTGAGCTTTAGTGGTAATCAGATAATTTATTGAAATTATGGTATTATCAATAAAGATTAATAATCTTCCCAAAAATCACTTCGATTTAATATTGCCTTAACGTCAATATTATTCTATAATACGAAATTACTGTACTTTTCAAAACATGCTGACTGTCGTTTAACGCCTGACATACGAAGTTGTCGGATGATTCAAGCGGGTATTATGTCAACTGTGGAAATTAATTGATCTGTACCGCATCGTACATCACGGCAGAGAAAATTCAAAATCTGCTAATCAAAAAAAGATAGATAAGTATTGCATTTAGCTTTTTAAGGAACGTAATTTATTTTCCGGCATTACTGTCGGGGAACCTCAACTCATCGCCAAAGGAGAATTTTTATGTCGCGAAAAATGGTAACCATAGACGGAAACCAGGCGTGCACTCATGTTGCATATGCCACCAGTGAAGTTATCACCATCTACCCCATCACGCCATCTTCGCCTATGGCGGCCGAGGCTGATGCAAAAGCCACTGCAAAGCAAAAAAACATCTGGGGTTCAATCCCGGTCATTTCTCAGATGCAGTCTGAGGGCGGCGTTGCCGGTTCCCTGCATGGCTCTCTGAACTCCGGTGTCCTGTGTACCACCTTTACCGCATCCCAGGGACTGTTGTTGATGCTGCCCAATATGTACAAGATAGCCGGTGAGTTGACCCCGACTGTTTTCCACATCACGGCCCGATCCATTGCGGCACAGGGACTTTCCATTTTTGGTGACCATGCCGATATCATGGCTGCCCGCCAGACCGGCTGGGCTGCTCTGTGCTCCCAGAATGTCCAGGAGGCCCAGGATATGGCTCTGATCTCCACCCAGGCTACCCTGGCATCCCGCATTCCCTTCATGCATTTCTTTGACGGCTTCCGGACCTCCCATGAGATCCAGAAAGTTGAGCAGCTCACCAATGAGGATATGCTGGAAATCATCGACGAGGACCTGATCGTCGAGCACCGGCAACGTGCCCTGACTCCGGATCGCCCGTCCATGTGCGGTACGGCCCAGAACCCGGATGTCTACTTCACCGGTCGTGAAACTGTTAATAAATACTACAATGCGGTTCCCGGCATTGTCCAGGACACTATGGACAAGTTCGCGGCACTGACCGGTCGTCAGTACCACCTGTTTGATTACCACGGTTCACCGGACGCCACAGACGTTGTTGTTATCATGGGTTCCGGAGCTGAAATTGTCACCTCCACAGTTGACTACCTTGCAGCCCAGGGCAATAAAATCGGCGTAGTCATTGTCCGCTTGTTCCGCCCCTTTGATGCCAAGGCCATGGTAAACGCCCTGCCGTCAACCGTTGAGCGAATCACCGTACTTGACCGTTCCAAGGAGCCGGGCTCCATGGGTGAGGCGCTGTATCTTGATGTTCGTGCCGCTGTTGGTGAAGCAGTTGAAGCCAACCCGACCCTGTTCACCCCCCTGATCCTGTCCGGTCGCTACGGACTTGGTTCTGCCGAATTCAACCCGCCCATGGCAAAGGCTGTTTTTGACAACATGGCTGCCATGGCGCCCAAAAATCATTTCTGTGTCGGTCCCCATGACGACGTGACCTTCAGCAGTCTTGATTTTGACAAGTCTTTTAACATTGAAGGTGACGATGTGTACCGGGCCATGTTCTACGGTCTGGGTGCCGACGGTACTGTCGGCGCCAACAAGAACACTATCAAAATCATTGGTACGGATACCGATAACTCGGCCCAGGGCTATTTTGTCTACGATTCCAAGAAGTCCGGCTCCATGACCGTTTCTCATCTCCGTTTCGGCGAGAACCAGGTCGAGTCCCCCTATCTCATCAACAAGGCCAGCTTTATTGCCTGTCATAACTTCACCTTCCTGGACACCTATGACATGCTTGCCAACCTTGAAGAGGGCGGAACTTTCCTCCTGACCACGCAATATCCGAAAACAAAGGTATGGGATCAGTTACCGTCCCGCGTCCAGAAACATCTGATTGATAAAAAAGCAAAATTCTACATCATTGATGCCATCAAGTTGGGTGAAGCCCTCGGTCTTGGTGCCCGCATCAATATGATCATGCAGACCGCCTTTTTCCTGATCTCCGGTATCCTCAAAAAGGACGCGGCTATCAAGTCAATCAAGGACGCCATCAAGAAGACCTACGGCAAGAAAGGCGATAAGATCGTCAACATGAACTACGCAGCCGTTGACGGTGCAATCGAAAATATTGTCCAGATTAAGGTTCCGAAAAAGATCACCGGCCATGAAGTTCCTCTGACCGTACCGGAAGAAGCCCCGGATTTTGTCAAGGAAGTTACCGCCAAAATGATGGAAGGAAAGGGTGAGGAACTGAAAGTTTCCCAGATTCCTGCCAACGGCCGCTGGCCGACGGCAACCACTCAGTGGGAAAAACGTGCCATTGGTGTCCATGTGTCCCAGTGGGATGCAGATACCTGTATTCAATGCGGACGCTGCTCCCTGGTTTGCCCCCATGCCTGTATTCGAATGAAGGTTGTTAAGCCTGCTGACCTGAAAAAGGCCAAAGCCGGTAAGACCTTCAAGACCGCACCTGCAGTGGGCAAGGATTTCAAGGGAATGAAGTTTACCATCCAGGTGTCCACCGAAGACTGTGTGGGCTGTACCCTGTGCGTTAGTGTCTGTCCGGCTCGCAAGAAAGACAAAAACGGCAAGAAGACCGACGAGCGAGCCCTGCATATGGAGCCGAACAGCGTGGCTCTGCGGAATCGCGAGTCCAAAAACTGGAAGACCTTCATGAACCTGCCGGAAGTCGATACCGCGTTAATCAACCCGGCCACCATCAAGGGCAGC
>JAYEKB010000220.1:0-12759 GCA_034660835.1 Thermodesulfobacteriota bacterium | reverse complement strand
CCATCTTCAGGGCCAGTCGCCAGCGCTCTTCCAGCAAAGCCTTATCTGCAGCATAGTCCAGCTTTTTGGGATCAGTTTCCATATAATCTTCACGGTTGGGATCAAAACCCGCATCCATGATTTGATCGACAAACAGCTCTACCTCCTGAACCCGCTCGCCAATGATCTGCATACCCGCATCGGGCAGGATAATTCGGCCTCGACTGAGCTCATCATCTATGTGGTCGGCAAATGCATTGAGCTGTTGCACATCTCTCTTAAGCAGAAACCGCTTCCTGGGATCCAATTGCCGCAGGTAAAGTTCATAGGCAGCTTGTGAGAGCTCATCATCAAGGGATTTATGACCAAAATGCTGGGCCGGCAGCTGGTGGCTGAGCATATAGGCGATCAGACGATTGCGGCCGCTGTCAAACTCCACCGGCATGACCTTGGCATGAGCAGCCGAGACCAGAACAAGGGCCGCACACAACCAACCTATTACAAAACGATGTACACGCATTTACAAACTCCAAAAAAACTAACAGGATGAAAGTCCAAAACAGGCCCGCTGAAATGGACCGAAACACACCAAAAACAACAATAAAAACACACAGCCTCCCCCTTACCATGCATGGAGGAGTAAGTAAACAAACAAGCATTTGTTCAGAAAGTCAGCCTCTCGCCTGAAATACTAATTATCTGAAAATAATATAAAAAAAGAAAAGAGAGGTGACCGGCAATCAAAAGGCGGCGCCGGAGCTGGTTCAAAAGGGACTGGCAACCTTGGCAGCACTGTTAACTGCAGTCATGATATCGTACATATTGGAAATCTGCCCAACCTTGATTGCCGAGGTAAGTTTAAAAAAATCAAGGCAGGTGCCACAGACCAGGATCTCGACTCCCTGTTTCTGCAAGGCACGCAGTCCTGCCAGTGCTCCGGACTCCTCAGCAACCAGTCTCACCCCTTCGTTATACAATAAAATTTTGGCAGGAAGAGGCTCAACATCTTTGATAGTCTGAATATAGGTCTGCAACAGAGCCCAGCCCAGCTCATCGCTGCCGCGCCCCATTGATGCCGAGGAAATCACATAGACAAGGCCGCTGCCGGCCGGCAATTCACAGCTGTAGTCATCGGCATCAAAATCCTGATCGCTGCTGCCCTCACCAGCCTGCAGCAAAAGTTTATAACTACCATCCCCAAGTTCACTGAGCGTAACCTCACAGCCCCGGCTGTTGGCAAACCGCGTCACATTGCCTTTAGAGGCCTCATTGTCGACAATCACTTCAAGACGTAAATTTCCCTGATCAAGGGATTCCTTGGTCTTAATAACCGGCTGAGGACAGTTCAATCCTCTACAGTCCAATGTTACGGTTTTCATAGATCCCTGTTTCTTGTGTTAACAATTACTTCAAAGTAAACCTCTATCAATACAATGCCTGATTTCCAGGTAACATTAGGAACGTACTCACCTGCCGGCAGCGAAAACTCAGCACTCATACTTGGCCAGAAAATCATCTACAAGCTCCCGCATCACTTCCAGCTGAGTGCGGCCGCTTTCATGGACCTGGATCCAGACACAACGCTGAAAAGCACGGTAATAATCTGCAGGCACAAATATTTTGATCTCCGCCAGTTCCTCTTTGCTGACAGCGTCGTCGTGTACCGGCTTCATTGATTTTCCTGCCGATGAAAGGCAACAACCTCATCATAGGTACAGCCGGAACCGCCAAAAATATCCAGCGCACTTCCCACTGTTGCATCAAGCCTGCCCTTACCGGCATCGCGGATGAGCAACAGATCCCGCATGGTTCCAACGCCGCCTGCATAGGTAGTAGGAATGGTCGTACAGGCTATCAGCAGATCAATGAGCCGCTCATCCACACCCATGCATTTTCCTTCCACGTCCACGGCATGGACCAGGAACTCATCACAGCTGTCTCCAAGCTCTGCCAACACCTCCCTGCAGATACGTAAGCTGGTAAAGTTCTGCCACCGGTCCGTGACCACATAATAGCCATCATCTTTCCAGCGGCAGCTGAGGTCAAGCACCAACCGGTCTTTGCCTGTCAACTTACTGAGCCGCAGCAACCGGTCAAAATCCAGCTGACCATCATGAAAGACATATGAGGTGACAATAACATGAGATGCCCCGTACTCCAGCCAGCGGCCAGCATTGTCGGCGGTTATACCGCCACCGACCTGCAGTCCGCCAGGCCAGCCCGCAAGGGCATCAACAGCTGCCTCTTCATTGCCGGGTCCTAAGAGTATTACATGGCCACCGACAAGATTATCCTGCCGATACATGCGGGCATAGTGGGAAGGAGGGAATTTTGATGAAAAATTGGTCTGCAGATTTGCGGAGTCACAATCCTGCAGGGTAGAACCGACTATCTGTTTTACCCTGCCGTCATGCAGGTCTATACAGGGCCGAAAACGCATAATAAAATACCCTGTGGTGGTGGGGGATTACATAGGCAGGAGGAAACAGAGCAGGGACGCAGAAAGAAGTACAGGATGCGGGCAGCAATAGCCGGCATCTTGTATCTTCCAGTCTGTGCTGGGCATCAAACTTGTTTCTTCACCATCATGGTGGTCGGGTCAAGGGTCAGACCGCTGCCCTGCTCCGAATTATCGCCGTTGTTCCGGATGATATCAAGCTGAATAAGATCCTTTTCGGGATTGAGCAGGACCACAGTATCAAAGAGATCATCAATCTCGTGACAGGGAGCAGGAACACCTGCCGGTGACACCCGGTCATCGCCACGGTGACTGACCGCAGAAAACCATGCCTGCAGGCTCATGGTTTCCAGCAGTTCCTTGATGTCTTCCAGGTTTTCGCGGCTTACTTGTTCAAAGTCATAACCATCAATGACCAGACAGTTGGGCTTGAAGATATCCTGCAGAATTAAATCATTAAGTCGTTCCTCAACACGAGCGCGACTAAACGATGATTCTTTAAACGTCATGATCATCCGGTGGTGCTGAACCATGTCGATCAACTCGTGTGGATTGGTTACAGAACCGTCCTGGAGAATGATCTGCAGGATGTCATCATACCACATCTTGGTCTTTTCAATACTCTCACCAATACTGATGTGGATAACGCGTTTTCCTTGCAGGATGGAATCCAGTGCAATCTGTACCAGCAGGGCGGTCTTGCCGAGCCCTGCCCGAGCCATGATTAAGCCCATCTGTTTATTATTACGGCCCAGGTTCAGAACCCGCAGAGGATTCTGATTTACCAGAGGTTCATATCCCATTGTTCCACCTCATCTCTATAGTAAGTCCATGGCAACCCATGGTTTTTCATAATTCAAATACTACTTGAAAACAATCAAAAAAAGTACTCCTGTACAGCCTTGCAGCCATGAAAGGAGCTGTGATTTGTAGCGCATCATCTCCGGCACTGTCAGCTCTTCTTTTTAGAATTCTCAAATTCCTTGATAAGCTCTTCGGCAACAGACTTGGGTACCTGCTTGTAACTGGAAAATTCCATGGTAAACTCGGCCTTGCCCTGGGTGAGCGAACGCAGGGTGGTCGAATATCCGAACATCTCGGACAGCGGCATCTCAGCCTCAACAACCGTATAGGTCCCCTCTTCAAAGGTACCGACAATCACACCGCGGCGCTGGTTCAGGCTTCCCATAACGGCTCCCTGGAACTCGGACGGTCCTTCCACTGCAACCTTCATAATCGGCTCCATGATCACCGGAGAAGCTTTCAGGTAACCCTGCCTGAAGGCCCCCCTGGCTGCCTGCTGGAATGCCATATCCGAAGAGTCCACCGAGTGAGAGTTACCATCGTTGATCAGGCAGCGAATACCGGTGATCGGCGCCCCGGTCAGCACACCCTTTTCCATGGAAGCCTGAAAACCCTTATCACAGGCAGGAATGTACTCACGGGGAATGGAACCACCCACGATTTCGTCAACAAATTCATACTCACCTTCTTCCAAAGGTTCCATGTAACCACCGATCCGGCCGAACTGACCGGAACCACCGGTCTGCTTCTTGTGGGTATAATCAAAATCCGCACGCTGGGTAATGGTCTCGCGGTAGGCGACCCTTGGCGCACCGACTTCAACCTCGGCCTGATACTCACGCTTCATACGCTCAACATATACTTCCAGGTGTAGCTCTCCCATACCGGAGATGATAGTTTCACTGGTCTCATGATCAACAAATGATTTAAAAGTAGGATCTTCCTTACAAAACCTGTTTAACGCCTTGGACATATTCTCCTGCGCCTTATTGTCCACAGGGTTAATTGCAAGCGAAATAACCGGGGCCGGCACATGCATGGAGCTCATGGACCAGTTAATGGCGCTGTCACAGAAGGTGTCACCGGAGGCGCAGTCCACACCAAACAAAGCAATGATATCACCGGAACCGGCCTGATCGATTTCTTCCATCTCATTGGAATGCATCCGCACCAGGCGGCCGACCTTAACTTTTTTACCGGTCCGGGTGTTAAAGATAAAATTGCCTTTTTTCAGCACACCCTGGTAGGTACGAACATAGGTTAACTGACCGTAACGACCGTCCTCAAGCTTGAATGCCAGGGCAACCAGGGGGTCACCCGGATCATTGGAGACCTTGACATTTTCCTCTTCATTATCCAGGTCCAGGGCAATGTTCTCAACATCAGTGGGGCTTGGCAGGTAGGCCTGCACCGCGTCCAGCAGAGGCTGGACGCCCTTATTCTTATAGGCAGAGCCGATCATTACCGGAGCAAACTCCAGGGCCAGGGTTCCCCGACGGATAGCCTCGTGCACCATCTCATCAGAGATCTCCTCTTCCTCAAGCATTGCCTCCATCAGTTCATCGGAGAACATGGAAACCGCATCAAGCAACTCTTCCCGCTTTTCCTCGGACTCATCCCGCATATTTTCGGGAATCTCCTCGTAGCGGATATCATCACCCTGCTCACCATCAAAGTAGATGGCCTTCATGGAGACCAGATCAACCATTCCCTCAAGGTCGTTCTCAAGGCCAATGGGCAGCTGGATCATAACCGCGTTAAGATTAAGTTTATCCCGGAGCTGGCCCACAACCCGGGCAGGGTTGGCACCGGTCCGGTCACACTTATTAATAAAGGCGATTCGTGGAACATTGTATCGCGTCATCTGGCGATCAACGGTGATGGACTGGGACTGGACACCACCCACGGAGCAGAGAATCAGAACTGCGCCGTCAAGAACCCGCAGGGCTCGCTCCACCTCAACGGTGAAGTCGACATGACCGGGTGTGTCAATGATATTGATATCCGTATCCTTCCAGTTACAGTAGGTGGCTGCCGACTGGATGGTGATTCCACGTTCTTTTTCCAGCTCCATGGAGTCCATGGTCGCACCAACACCATCCTTGCCGCGAACCTCATGAATGGCATGAATCCGCTGGGTATAATAGAGAATACGTTCGGTAAGCGTTGTCTTACCCGAATCGATATGGGCACTGATTCCAATATTACGTACTTTATCCAAATCTATGTTCATCACTTATTCCTCAGTTACTGCTGCCAAGCCGCTGATTCTGACAGGTCGCTCAACGTAGCCTGAGCGGCCGGACAAAAAAATAACTGCCTGCCTTAAGACAAACGAAATAAAAAAGGAGTCACAGTCAATTCTGTAACCCCTTGAAATACATCAGGTGATGCCGGATCCATCACATAAGCATCAAAGCGCTATACACAATAAAACAAGGAGTTAACTAAAGCATCCTCCCGAAAAACAGAATTTTATACACCATAGCGCAAGCATACGCAAGATAAAAACATACTGAACAGGCTTTATCCGGCGTAATTATACTGTTGTTCAATTCGATCGAAAAAGAATATCATGCATACTGCCTGTGCATGTAAAGGTACTTTCAGTGAGAGTTCTTTATCTTTTCAACTATCTCCCGTGCAATCTCCTTCACCCCTTTACCGGTACAGTCTATGCACAGGTTTGCATATTTCCGGTACAGGTCAAGTCGTTGACGATAGAGTTCAGCAAAACCAATTCCATTGGGATTGACCAGACCGCGGGAGTCTAGATTGTCGACCCTGGCCTCAAGATCCGGCAATGCGACATCCAGCCAGACCAGCAAGGCGATCTCCTGCAGATGTTTCATTCCCGGCCGGGAATAAACCGCACTGCCTCCGGTGGCTATCACATGGCTCTTCAGATTGAGGGCTAACAGGGTCTGCTCTTCCAGAGCTTGAAACTGCTTTTGACCGAGAGTATCAAGCAGTTGCTGGAGGCTGGTTGCACCGGAGTCGGCGATCAGGTCATCGGTGTCAACAAAATGGTATTGCAACTGCTCGGCCAGCAGAGGACCAATCGTTGATTTACCGGCCCCGGCCATACCGATGAGGGCAATATTCAACAAATGATTATTTTCTGACAAAACCATCTAATTATCCCTTGCTGTTCAGGCAGAAATACACTAAGAAATTTACAGGAAATAAAAGAGACAGGGAAGTTATACTGCAAAGATTGCTCGCCGGCACGTTTAAAATGATTGCGTTGCCGGGTAGACTTCTCATCTCATTACGGAGAGACGATCCATGAAACAAAATGTCCTGCAGGCACCGCTCATTAAATCGGCAATCGTACTCGTCATCTTTTCCCTGCTCTTCTACTTTACCAGTAGCTCTCCGGATGGAAGTGTCTGGGGTTCCATCGGCTCAATATTTATTGTTGCCTTCAGGACCATCCAATGGGCACTGGCACTGGCCATCGGATTGATCGTCAGCCTGGCAGTGCTGTTCGGCATTTTTTTCGGTGCCGTGGCCATGTTCAACCCGGCTTCAGCCTCCCGCATGTACGAAGGACTTCGCCAGACCCTGCTTGACTGGTTTACACCAATTATCACCCAGTGTAAATCCAAGCGGGAAGAAAAACTGGCTGCAGCCTTTGATACATTTGGTCAGGATCTGAAAAAAGAGTTTGCCTCTGACATCCAGGCTGCCCAGTTGGGTCTTTCGAAAACCCAGACTGAATTGGAAACAAAGTTAGGCAGTATCTCTTCCAGACTGACAAGGCTTGAAGAGGAGACAACCGGCCTGGCTGCAGCTGAGCAGGTTGAAGCAATAGTTGGGGAGGTTAATGACGTTGTGGAATCCGCAGCCGTAATCAAAGGGACCGTCGACGCCCTGAAATCCAGTGTTGAACAAACAGCAAGTGTTGATATCACTGGGCTGGAAAAAAATATCGCGGAACTTCAGTCCGAATTGGCTTCTGTGCAGCAAAAGACCGAAGAGGCTTTACAAACAGCTACAAAAGCTGCAGCCAAAGCAGCCCCGCTGCCTGCTGCCCAGGTCTCGGCGGAAAAACCGGCCGTGGAAAAGACAGCAAAACAGGATAAAGCAAAAGAAGGGGAGCATCGAATCTTCAGCTATTTTGACGCTGCTGACAAGAAAAAAGTTGCCGACCTGGTGGCTTCAACCCTGAAAAAAGACATGAGTTACAAGCAGGTGATGGACTTTGTCGCCAAAGAACTTGGCGGCAATAAAGGAAAAATCATTACCTCGCACCCCTCGCTGAGCAAGGACTACATCCGTCAGCGCCGCAGGAAAGGGTAAAACAAACACTACAGAAGCTCAACAAATAATCCCTGGTGCAATGAACCAGGGATTATTTATTTTTCAAGAACGAAGGTCCCAGACATCTCTCTCTTCCTTTTCCTTTTTCGGCATCATCTTATTAAGCAGATTTGTCCATTCCTTGGGCGCGTCAACAACCATAAAACCAACATCCATGGATAAACCGGCGCTGTCCAATCTTTTCCAGCGGGGGCGCACCTTGATCTTGAAATGAGCTTCTGAAGCTTCACCTGAAACCACGATACAATATATTCTGCCTTCAATTACAAACTTGGTCGGCAAGCTGTTCAGTTTCAACCCGCCTAAGGAAACATCTTCAATAATACCGCCATAGATAAAATTACCATCGGCAATATCTGCGATATGCCCATGCAGTTCCATCCGCTCATGGCTGCGTTTTTCCATATTTTCTGTCATGCAACCTCTCTTTTACCATACTGGTGTACCGTGCACATCCAACAGGTACTCGCTCTCCTGTCCGGCAAGAACTTGAGCCCGCTTTTCTCACAAGAATCTGCTGCAGGTAAGCGCAGACTCCGAAGCCGGTTAGCCCGCATATTTCATGAACACTTTGCTCATTATAAGGTAACCTCTGTAAATCATATGATAAAATTGCGCATTATTCCCTACTTTAAATTTGCAAAGTGTTCATGAAATATGCGGGTTAGCACCATGTCTACTGCGTTACAGCCCCAAAAACATTCTCGACATCCTAATAGTATTCCTCCGAGTGTTTTCAGGACTGCGCCTCGGAACCTACGCTTACCTGTAGCCACGGCACTTATCGGCCTTTCGCGACGATCCTTGTGGGAAATGTGGGTTAGCGCGGTATCAGTTCTTTAAAATAATCAATGGATGGATATTTTTCCGAATAACGGACAGGCTGCCGACTGCTTGATCGGGCGACATAAATCAAATAACCCAGACCGTACTCGTCTGCAGAACTCAAAACCTTTTCCGTGTCATCGGCAAGCAGGGTCCTTTTGGGATCATAGCCCAGGATTCCCTCCAACCTGCGCCAGAACTCCGGGTCTTCCTTGGCAAGACCTACCTCCTGGGCACAGATCACCCGGTCAAACCAGGGACCGATGGAAGTTTTTTCAAGCTTTATAGACAGGGTTCGGGAATGGGCATTGGTGATCAGGTAGAGCTTCTTACCCACTGCAAGACAAAATTCAAGAAATTCAACCACATACGGATGAACCCCTATTAAATGGTTTACCCTCATTTTTAATTCCGGAATGTCCAGACCCAGCTCACGGGTCCAGTATTCGAGATCGGTCCAATCCAGGGTGTTTTCCACTGCCTGATAGCGGGTAATCAGTTGCTCCCTGGCTTCTTCCACGGAAATATCATGCAGCAGGCTGTAATGCTCGGGAACGTACACCTCCCAGAAGTAATCGTCAAAATGCTTATCAAGCAAAGTACCGTCCATGTCCAACATAACGGTATCGATAGCATCCCAGGGAAAATCAGGGAATATTTTTGTTACTGGTTTATCAGCGTTCTGCATGATTATCTACCGTTTGGCACGCCCGACAAGGATCGCCCCCCTTTTTTCTTAACTCTTCAAAGTATCGCTACTAATCTGTTGTTAAAGACTGTAACACAGTATCTATCCGAGTGAAAAGATTTTCTTTGTCATCAACTGCAACAATAAGCCGATGATCCGGGGTCAGTCGAATAGGGTCCGGGGACGACTTTGCATGCCCTTTCTTCTTTTTCATTCGATATTTGCTTATCAATTCCAGCAATGCTCCAGGGTCCACCGGAGAACTCTTAACAAAGGTGAAGACAAGATTTGCCGGCCCCTGCTCAAGTTTACTGATCCCTAACTTGCGCAAAGGGTGTTTAAGTTTAATCATCTCAAACAAGGTTTCGGCTTCGGGCGGCAAAGGACCGAAACGGTCAACGAGTTCATCGCGCATGTCTGCCAGCATTTCAGGATCTTCATTGCCTGCCGTTGATATCCGCCGGTACAGCTGGTAGCGCTGGGTCATATCACGCACATAATCATCGGGCAGGAAGGCGGCAACCCGCAGTTTGACCTCGGGATCAAGCTCCGGTTCCAATACTCCTTCACCACCTGCTGCTTTTTTCTTCAAATCAGCCACCGTGGACTGGAGCAGCTCCAGGTAGAGGTCATAGCCCACTGCAGCGATATGACCGGACTGGGAAACGCCAAGCAGGTTGCCGCCGCCGCGAATCTGCAGATCGTTCATGGCAAGCTTGAAGCCCCCGCCCAGCTCGGAGCAATCCATGAGCGCCCGCAGACGTTGACCCGCATCTTTGGTCAACCGGTCCAGGGAGGGCACCAGCAAATAGGCATAGGATTGCCTTGATGACCGTCCTACCCGGCCGCGTAACTGGTATATATCAGCAAGTCCCAGGTGATCCGCCCGGTTGATGATAATAGTATTGGCATTGGGGATGTCCAGCCCGGACTCGATAATGGTGGTGCAGACCAGGACATCGATATCATGGTTGATGAAGCTGACCATGATATCTTCCAGGTTCCGGCCCGGCATCTGCCCATGGGCCACGGCAATACGGGCTTGAGGGACCAGTTTTTCAATGTTTTCAGCTACCCTGTGAATGGATTTGACCCGGTTGTGAACAAAAAAGAGCTGGCCGCCCCGAGCCAGTTCCTGCAGGATTGCCTCCCGGATCACCAGATCGTCATGACGGGCCAGGAAGGTCTTGACCGAACGTCTGCGCCGGGGTGGAGTCGAAATCACGGATAGATCACGAATACCGAGCAGCGACATCTGCAGGGTCCGGGGAATGGGCGTAGCTGTCAGGGTGAGAACGTCTACGGCTGCCCTCATTTTTTTTATCTTTTCCTTATGGGAAACTCCAAATCGATGCTCTTCGTCAACAATCAACAACCCCAGTTTGTTGAAAACAATATCCTTTGACAGCAGCCGATGGGTTCCCACCACCAGATCAATCTGACCGGCGCTCAACGCACGAACGATCTCCTTCTGCTGAGCAGTACTGCGAAAACGGTTGATACTGGCCACTTCCACCGGAAACTCAGAGAAGCGCTCCCGAAAAGTTGCTGCATGCTGCTCGGCCAAAACTGTGGTGGGCACCAGTACTGCGACCTGGAAACCATCTTCAATGGCCTTGAATGCCGCCCGTACTGCGACCTCGGTTTTGCCATACCCAACATCACCGCAGATAAGCCGGTCCATGGGCTGGTCCGTGGTCAAGTCATCTATAACCTCTTCAATAGCCCTGGCCTGTCCGTCGGTTTCATCATAGAAAAAGGATTCTTCCAATTCCAGGTACATGGTGCCGGGGGGCTTGAAACGATGGCCTTTACGCAACTCGCGTTTGGCATAGATATCAAGGAGTTCCTGGGCAACCTGCCAGACCGCTTCAGTGACCTTTTTCTTGGTGGACTGCCAGCGCTCGGAGCCCAGCCGGTCAAGTCTGGGCTGCTGATCCGTGAGTCCCTGGTAACGGCTGACCCAGTGCAGCCGGTCAACCGGGATGTATAGCTTGTCACCGTCCCTGAACTCAAGCTGCATGAAGTCACCACGCTGACCGGCAAACTCCATGTTCAACAGACCCTGGAAACTGCCCAATCCATGATCCCGGTGCACAACAATATCACCGACTGACAACTCTTGGAGGGCAATCGGCTCACCTTTGGGCGGGCTTCCTTTTCTGCGCCTGGTGGAACATAGTCGTTTTTCACCAAACAACTCGGCTGCTGAAAGAACGTGCAGTTGCTCCCCGGGCAGATCAAAGCCCTTAGACAGGGGATACTCCACCAGAAGCAACTCACCGGGCCGAGGGCTGAGATCAAGGGGAACGGCTGCTCTGGCTGTCTGAACCTGGTAGGCGGCCAGCATCTCCTCAAAATGAACTGTCTGGCGGCTGGAGCTGCAGGCAAGGATAGTCGCATCTCCTGCCTGTTGCCAATGTATCAGCCGGTCAGCAAGCGGGGCCAGCAGTCCCCGCTTTTTACGTTCCAGATCTATTTCCTGCCTGAGCAGCGAGTGATCACCAACCTGAAGCATAATCGGCGGCTGGGCGCCATCGGGGTCAGGCAGTGTACAGAACTCAACACGTAGTGTTTGTTGCAGACTGGAGTCGAGTTCAGCTCGGTCCAGGAACAGGGACTCCGGGGCCAGGGCCACTCTGTCGGCTGCCGCCTCCTGATAATTGGCCTGGATACGGTCCCAGACCAGGTCAACCTTTGCCCGGATTGCTACAGGATCATGCAGCAGGCAGGGGGTAGATCGGGGCAGGTAGTCAAACAGGGTCTGCGGAACAGGATCCTGATAGATAAGCGGCAGGAAAAATTCAATGCCCGGGAAACGGAGCTGTCCGTCCAGCTGTTCCAGAATCTGTCTCCCCCACTCACCGCTCACTCCAGGTTTTGCCGCCATGCCGGAGAATCCCTGGTGCCGACTGCCATTTTCTGCAGGCAGGGAAAAGAGGATATCCGAGGCAGGCAGCAGTACTGCCTCATCAAGATCTGTAAGTGAGCGCTGAGACAGAGGATCAAAGGAGCGGATGGACTCAACAGTATCCCCAAAGAAATCCAGCCGCAGTGGGCCATGGCTATCCGCTTGAAAACAAGGTGCATACAGGTCAATGATACCACCCCGTACGGCCATATCACCGGGCTGCTGCACCAGATCACACATCTGGTAACCAGATGCGGCAAGTGCGGCAATGAGCCCATCCCGGTCCGTCTCTTCACCGGCCATGACCAGTTCACAGTGATCAGCCAGCACCTGCCTGGGTAGAATCCGCCGCAAAATGGCTTCAGCCGAGGTCAGCACAATACAGGGTTTACTGCTCTCATGGAGAAAATAGAGCGTGGAAAGCCGCGTTGCCACCGTAGCAGGATCGGGGGCCAGTTGCGTGTAGGGAGCTATTTCAAAGGCTGGATAGGTAACAACCGGAACTTCAGTGAACAGGCCGATATCCAGGGCCAGGGGATCAAGGAGATCATCAGTGGAGACAATACAGCACAGGGTATGGCCCAGTTCCCCCTGCAGCCGGGCAGCAAATAGGGCTGCACTTCCGCCGTGCAGCCCACAGAGATCGACCTGTTTCCTGCCGTCAAGCAGCTGTTTGCAGATCGACTGCATGATTCCTCACAGGTAAGTTGTCACAGACAGCACATCTTCATGAGATCGCTCCAGTCCGTATAGAAAAGCTATAACGAA
>JAYEKB010000219.1:0-12782 GCA_034660835.1 Thermodesulfobacteriota bacterium | reverse complement strand
GTTGTGTGATCAGATCGGGTGACCAGTTGCAGATCAACACCCTCAAAAGTGAGATCATTGATTAGAAAGTCACCTTTAAGTAAGGGAAGGAGACTGATTTGTCCTTGTCCACTATTCACCGTCAGCAGATGCCCTTCTTCCGGCCAATCCATTGGATTGCCAATGGTGAGTCCGCCAAGCTCAAGAATCGGTTTCAGGGATGGTCGAAGACGAACCGGCCCGTGAAGTACAACCCTGCGATCCAGAAGATGCGTTGCAAGGGATTCCAGGCTGGAATCGAGAAAATCAAGAGGAATGGGGATTCCGGAAAAAAGTAACAGAAGCAGCAGAGCCGGAAATGACAAACTTACAGCAATGGCTTTTTTCATTCGTTGTTTCATGAGATAATTTACATTTCCAATATATTATACTTTGTTTTCTTCAGGGAGATAGGATATCTTTTTGTTGGAAATAGCATTTATTTTCAATTGATCGCAATACTATTTCACCAGGAATCAGCTGAATTTTCCTTTCTTATTGTTTGCAGATTATGACCAAAACCTCGAACAGCTTTTTTATCCTGCTACTCTGTTTTCCCGCACTATTCGTCCTATCATTTGCCTGCTCCATATCCTGGTGAGTTCTAAAATGGTAGAATCCGATAAAGCAAAGAATCCAAATTCCACCCCTGTCAGTGAAGATCTAATACACCGACAAGATACAGTGGATCAGAAAATCGATTATAAAAAAAAGGCGATCCCGTTTGACCTGATATCGGTTGCTCAACTTTCCACTAAAATACTTTTTACCGTCTTTGTACTGGTTTTTTCCACCCTTATTTTACTGCTTTATCTGAATGATCGGGAAATACAGGAAAAACTGATTGGATCCGTTAACAGCACTGTGTCGGAAAGGGCGTTTGCTCTGGATTCTGAACTTTATTCCATTGTCAAACATATCAGGATCATGAAATCCATTGCAGATCGTCAGCTGGCAAAATTACCAGATTCCCCACTTGTGCAAAGCAATATGGCGGAGATTGAGAAAGCCGCTGTGTATCATGAAACAGGCAACTACTCTCTCCTGGCAAAAGGCTCAACAATTGGTGGCAATGAAGTATTAGGATCAATCGTTGCCAGCGGTAAGTACTATGACCAGCAATGGAATCGCCTGAAATGGATTTTGCTGGGGCTTGATCTTTTTGACAGCCAGGAGGCTGAACACAACAACAGTGAAAATATCACCCTCAGCTACTTTGGATCAAAAAGAGATCGTTTTCTTTCAATATATCCTGCCATTGATGTGAAAGAGATTTTCTCGGAATGGGAAGGAAATGCTGCGAACTGGTTCGATCACGCATTTGAAGTGTATGAAGAATTTATATCCGGAAAAAACAATCCGCAAAGAGAGGTCTTCTGGACGCATCCCTACCTGGATCGGGCTGGAAACGGAATGATGGTCAGCTGTGCCATACCTGTGGATGAGCCATCTGGTGTGGCCGGGGTACTGGGTACGGATATTGTATTAAACTTCATTAACAGATTTGTTGAACCCATTGCGACTCTTCCCGGAAAAATGGTTCTGGTCTCACCGGATCGTAAGGTAATCTCAGCATCAGGTCTCTCCTACAACACAGAAAGTGATATTGCTTTTCTTGATGCATTTCTGCCCAGCAGGAGCGATGAACTCAACAATCTATCCGAACTGCCGGAGATTAGCTACAGACAGGATGAGATTCTTTTTTCATACACACTGAAAGAAGCACCCTGGACATTGCTCTATATTGTCCCAAAGACATCCCTCAACGCCAGGCTGTTTCCAGCCCGTGCCAGAACCTGCTTAATTTTGCTGATGGTGGTGTTGATATTTGGTGGCAGTTATATCTACCTGTCGAGACGCTTCATGATTCCGGTTATCAAGGCCATTGGTGCGCGCAAGAAGGCCGAGCAGGCATTGATGAAAAGTGAAGAGCGTCTGGAACTAGCTATGACTGTGGCTAACGATGGGATATGGGACTGGCATCTGGAGAATGACAATGTTTTCTTTGATACCCGTTACTACACCATGGCCGGATATTTACCAAACGAGTTTCCCAGCAAATTTTACCAGTGGCAGCAACGTGTTCATCCCGATGATTTGCAACAAGCGTTGTCAGCGACAAAGAAGCACCTTGCAGGAGAGATTGATGCCTATGCTGCAGAATTTCGATTCAGACGCAAACAGGGTGACTACATGTGGATTGGGGCAAAGGGAAAGATTGTTTCCAGGGATGCATCAGGAAAGCCCCTGCGCTTTGTCGGCACACATTCGGATATAACCCAGCGCAAACTGGTTGAAGAACAGCTGCGCATACTTATGCGGGCAGTGGAACAAAGTCACAGCACCATCGTTATCACCGACACTGATGCCAACATTGAGTTCGCCAATCCCGCTTTCACAAGAGTCACGGGGTATACCCTGGATGAGGCGGTTCATCAGAATCCAAGAATTCTAAAATCCGACGAACATGATCCTGCCTTTTACAAGTCAATGTGGGAGACCTTGAACAGAGGAGATGTCTGGCAGGGAGAAATGCGCAACAAACGTAAAGATGGCTCACTTTATTGGGAGTTTGCCACAATCTCACCGGTAAAGGATGAAGCCGGGAAGACAACCCACTACGTTGCAGTCAAGGAGGATATCACTGGCCGTAAAGAAGCGGCTGAACAGCTTGAAGAAGCAGTTACTGTTGCTAAAGTGATGAGCCAAAAAGCCGAAACAGCCAATCGGGCCAAAAGTGTGTTTCTGGCAAACATGGCTCATGAACTGCGTACACCGCTGAATGTCATACTCGGCTTCAGCCGTTTGCTTGAACGGGGTGCATCGGTTACAGCAGATCAATTTGAAAAGCTGGAACTCATTCATCGCAGTGGAGACCATTTACTGGCTCTTATCAATGATATATTGGATATTTCAAAGATTGAGAGTGGTCGGACTGTGTTTATTCCTGATAATTTTGATCTGCTCACTTTTTTAGATGGTGTCACAATGATGTTTGAACAGCGTGCCACAGAAAAATCTCTTCGTTTCTCATTTAAGAAAGATGAGGACCTTCCGCAATTCATCAGGGCGGACAAAGGGAAATTACGGCAAATACTGTTTAATCTGCTTGGCAATGCAATAGCTTACACAAAACAGGGGAGTGTGACATTACAGGTTTCAATGGTTGCCAACTTCTCAACTGAACACTCTTTACCCGAAAAGCAGCAGGTTTCCGGCAACCCGGACTGGATTCGTTTTGCTGTCAGAGATACAGGTATTGGTATTGACCCATCGGATATTGACCGGATATTCAAACAATTTATTCAAGTTGAAAGTGGTGCACCGAACAAAGGTGGGAGCGGGCTGGGCTTGTCCATCAGTCAGAGTTTTGCTACCATCATGGGGAGTGTTATACAGGTTACCAGCGACAAAGGGTCAGGCTCAACTTTTTGGTTTGATCTGCCAGTCAAGGTAGTCTATCCTGCCGATATAAAAAGATCATCAATTCTGAAACAACCAATTAGCCTGGCAGCGAACCAGTCGGCCCCTCGTATTCTGGTTGTTGAGGATCATGAGGAAAGCCGTCTCATGTTGGTACAACTCCTCAAAATAATCGGATTTGAGGTACAGGAAGCTGTGAACGGTAAAAAAGGATTGGAGCTCTTTTTCCGCTATCAGCCAGATTTGATTCTGATGGATATCAACATGCCGGTAATGGACGGTTTAACAGCCACTGATAAAATCAGGCAGACGAAGACAGGGGCCAATATACCGATCATTGCCCTCACTGCTCATGCTTTTGAAAAGGAGCGAGAGGAGATCCTTGCAGCAGGCTGCAGTGATTGCATTGCCAAACCCTATGATGAAAATGTATTACTCGCCGCTCTGAGCGATCATTTGGGCGTGCAGTTTGATTACCGGGAAAAACCGGAACCAGGAGGACAGCAGCAGATTCCCTCCCTGGAAAAACCAGCCCCGAAAGCATTGGCCGGATTATCAAAATCATTGCTGAATGAATTGCGGGCGGCAGCAGCAGAACTGAACCAGCAACGAACCATGGACTGTATTGCACAAATCCGTATAAAAGATGACACGCTTGCGGATGCTCTGGAAACTCTGGCAAAAAGCTTCATGTTTGAAAAACTTATAGAACATATTGATGAAATGAAAAATGGATAATCATTCCTCTACGACTAACAGTCATCTGCCTGATCAAGCTGTTATCATGGTAGTTGATGACAACCCGGACAGCCTGAAGCTTCTCTCGGATATTTTATCAGAACAGGGGTTTCAAGTACGCCAGGCCTTAAATGGTCGGCTGGCATTGGCCGCTGTTAAACAACAATCTCCAGATCTGTTTATTCTGGATATCCGGATGCCGGAAATGGATGGTTTTGAGCTGTGCAGGCAATTGAAAAATGGCTCTGCGACCTGTAATGTGCCGGTTATATTTATCAGCGGCCTGGATGATCCTGCCGATAAGGTTAAGGCTTTTGAGATGGGTGGGCAGGACTATATCACAAAGCCTTTTGAGGATACTGAGGTTCTGGCCCGGGTGGAGACCCATATTGCTCTTAGAAGAAAAGAAGTTGAGCTGCAACAAGCCTTGAAAGAAGTACAACAGCTCAAAGGTATTCTTCCCATCTGTTGTGAATGTAAACAGATCCGTGATGATAAAGGCTACTGGCAGCAGGTGGAGCAATATATAAGTGAACATTCGGATGTTCAGTTCAGTCATGGCTATTGTCCGACTTGCTATGAAAAGGAAATGGAAAAATTGAAGAACTTGTGAAGTGCTGATTAGTAGGAGTCTTTGAAGAAACATGGTTATGATTGCCATATCAAATTTGCTATAACGCAGTGAACCAAGGACTGTATTGCACAAATCCGTGTAAAAGATACCATCCTTGCGGATGCTCTGGAAAGACTGGTAAAAAAATCATGTTTGAAAAACTAATAGAACATATTGATACAGTGAAAAATGGACAATCATTGCTCGACTACTAAAAAAGATGTGGCGGATCAAACTGTCATCATGGTTGTCGATGATAACCCGGACAGCCTGAAGCTTCTCTCGGATATCTTATCAGTACAGGGCTTTCAGGTGCGACAGGCCTTAAATGGCCGACTGGCATTGGCCGCCGTCAAACAACAGCCGCCGGATCTCTTTATTCTCGATATCCGGATGCCGGAAATGGATGGTTTTGAACTGTGCAGGCAATTGAAAAATGACTCTGCGACATGCAGTGTGCCGGTTATATTTATCAGCGGTCTGAATGATTCTGCCGACAAGGTCAAGGCTTTTGATATCGGTGGACAGGACTACATCACAAAGCCTTTTGAGCATATTGAGGTTCTGGCCCGTGTAAAACTACACCTTGAAGTCAGCAGTATGCGGAAAAACCTGGAAAAGATAGTACTGCAGCGGACTATAAATCTGGAAGAATCAAATACTGCCCTGAAGGTCCTCTTGGAACATCGCAGTTCCGAACGGGAAAAATTTGAAGAAAACGCACTCAGCCATATCCGTTCACTGGTCAGTCCCTACCTGGAACGATTGAAGAATACTGATCTGGACAGTCAGCAAAGTTCTCTGCTTGATATTGTAGAAGCGAACCTCCTGGAAATAACCAGCCAATTCTCAGGTACATTGTACTCCAGTTCATTGGGACTTACCCGGAGGGAGATGGAGGTCGCAGCTTTAATAAAAACAGGTAAAACAAATGCAGAGATTGCTGTTCTCATAAATATCTCTGATCATTCTGTTTCCTTCCATCGTCAAAATCTTCGAAAAAAATTGGGCTTACTGGGTCGAAAAGTGAACCTTGTTGCTTATCTTAATGAAATTTCTCTCAGATAAACTTTTCGGAACCAACACCTAAACATATAGGTTTTCCCTATATATAATCAGTGTATTTCCTGGCTTTACAATCCCACCTTCCTTCTATAGTATCAGTATCAATAATAGATCTTAATAGTACTTAAAATTTTGATCGCAAAAAATCGCATACTATAAGGCATAATTGCCATAAAAATGTAAGGAGAAAACAATGACAAAAAGTACAATTATTTCAAAGCTGGCTCTGGCAGCATTACTCACAGGCTCTCTTGCGATGGCCACTAACGCCCATGCAGTTGATGGTTCTATTCAGGCATTGGGTGGTTGGTGGGATGCCGGCGATTCTGGAAGCACCTATGGTCTCGGTCTCCGTGGCAGCTTAGGTTCTGGTCCATGGGCTGCTGATCTTGGTTGGATGTCCTACGGCGAAGGTGATGATATTAAGATCAATATCGATGATCATCACAGAGAATTTGGAGGCATCGAGGCAAATGTTTTTGATCTTGGTGTTCGTTACACATTACCAATGGAGCTCTATTTTGGTGGTGGTTTATCCTATTTTGACTTTGATCATGATGTGGAATCCATTGATGGTGAATGGGGAGTCTATGGTCTGGTCGGATGGTCTTTTGGTGGAGAACATGTTCGAGGCTTTATTGAAGGAATGTATCGCTATACAGAGGGAACCCTTGAGTATGATAACGGTTTCGGAGGCACCCTTGATCATGATGTCGATCATGATGGTTTAACTGCTAACATTGGTATTATGTATCGCTTCTAATCTGTCATCCATAAGATTAGTCTATTCGAGCCCATGATGATGCACCTTGCTTTGCATCATCATGGGCTTTGCTGCATCCCTTCCCTTGAAGGGATACTTAGTTTTCAAGGAAGCTATAACAACCTTAATACACAACAATTAAAGGAAACAACCATGATCAATAAATTACATATCGTATTATCAGGATTACTATTGCTGGCCCTGGTCGGTTGCGGACAGGATGAGGTGGAAACAACTGCAGATAAAGTAGAAGATTCTTTACATAATGCTGTTGAAACAACAAAGGAAGCAGCCCATGATATTTCTGTGGCTACAAAAGAAGCTGCTCATGATGCTGCTGTGGCAACAGAAGAAGCCGTTCATGATGTCAAGAATGCGACAAAATAATTCCAGTGCAACATTGATCCACAATTAGGCAAAAATAGAGATACTTATGAGTCTAGTGATTTTTCTGTTAATCGGTGCTGTTTCCGGCTGGCTGGCCGGAACAGTGATAAAAGGTGGAGGCTTCGGCATCCTCGGCAACATTGTTATCGGTATAATTGGCTCAGTGGCGGGGGGATTCCTTTTTGGTGTCCTTGGCATTTCAGCAAACGGCCTGATTGGTTCCGTAATAACTGCCACCATTGGTGCGATCATACTTCTGTCTGGAGTACGGCTTATTAAATAAATTTTCCTGCCCGATTCCCACACGTTGTGATCCGGGCAGGTTGTAATACAGGGAATGAAAATGAAGAAAATTTTTGGGGCAGTAATGGCTTTGCTGTTATGTCCACTCACTGTTCATGCTGCAAGTAACTTCAATCAGCTTTTCAACATGCATGAAATATCTTTTCAAGTCACCTGCCCAAATGCAGGTTCCATAAATCAACTCACCATTACCCCGTCCGGCCTGACCATCGACAACTCGATTATCGAGCAGAAAATTGAAGGGACGGTCTCCGGGGCTGAAATCGCTGATCTCAACTCCGATGGTTCTCCTGAAATTTATGTGTATGTAACTTCAGCGGGAAGTGGATCCTATGGCGATCTCGTTGCCTATAGTTCCAACAACAATAAATCCATCAGTGGAATCTACCTGGCACCTCTTACAGACGACTCCATAAACTCAAAAGGCTATATGGGGCATGATGCGTTCAGCATTGTTGACAACAGCCTGCGAAGAGAATTTCCAATCTACAAACAGGATGATACTAACACGCATCCCAGCGGAGGTATGCGGCAGTTACAATACAAGCTGATTGCCGGGGAAGCAGGTTGGCAATTGAAACTTGCAGGCAGCACCTCACCCTAAGACTCCTCCTGTACCCTCGTTTATAAACTATTTTCCATATAAGGAATCCACCCATGCCCAAAAAAACATTTTCATCATTCTATTGTTCACTGCTCTTTTGTTCTCTGCTGATACCTGGAGTTTCCTCTCAGGCCGGATCTATACCGAAACATAAACACCATGACAACCCAAGTGCTCATGCCAGAGCCATGACCCACAGCCCTGAAGGCTCCCTTGGGTTTTCTGTTGATAAGATAGATACCTCGGTGGATCCAGGCAGTGATTTTTACCGTTTTGCCGGCGGTCGCTGGCTTGACAGTGCGAAGATACCTGATACCGAGGTAGCAGTGGGACAACTCGACGGACTCGGCCATGTAATTGGAGGACAGATTCTCACTTTACTGGAAACAGCAGCAGCTTCCAGTGCTAAGGCTTCAAAAGGCAGTGTAGAACAGCAGGTCGGTGATTTTTACGCTTCATCCATGGATACCGATAGGCTGGAAAAACTCGGATTTTCACCAATTAAACCTGAGCTTGCCCGTATTGACAACATGCATTCCATGAGTCAACTGCCTGCCCAACTCGCCCATATGCAAACCCGGACAGGTAACTTCATCTTTTTGATTTCAGCAATTACCCCCGACGACCATAAAAGCGATGTGAACGTGCTGAAAATTTTCCCCGGACCAGTACATCTTGGTGGGCGTGACAGCTATCTTAAAGAAGAGAAGAGTGGTCAACGTACTGCTTATAAAGCTTACATCAGTGAGCTTTTACAGCTAATCGGTGTGCCGGAAGATGATGCCACAGCCCAGTCAGAAACCATTCTTGCAATGGAAACAAAACTTATCGCAGGAAAAATGACGCCTGTGGAATCCAAAGATCCGAACACCAAGTACAACAAGATGTCTCCTGCTGATCTCCAGAAAACGCTCCCCGGCTTTGACCTGAGCTCCTACTTCCGGGAATTGCGAATAACATCACCAGAAACCCTGATTGTGCCAGACACAAAATATGTGCAGAGCCTGGGCCGTCTGTTGCAGGAAAGTTCTTTAGAGGATATTAAAACCTATCTTCGATTTTGTCTGGTCAACAGTGCAGCTGAATCATTGAGTGAGGATTTCCTTGATCTTAATCACAACTTTTTCCTGAAAACTCTAAACGGGATTAAAAAGTTTAAACCCAGAAATGAATTTATGGCCACCTCACTTCGTGGCGCCTTTGGTCACCCTGTAGCGCAGCTCTATGTGAAAGAATATTTTTCTCCTGAAAGCAAAAAACAGGTGGAGGATATGGTGCTCCATATCCGTGAAGAATTTGCTGACCGGCTCAAGAACAATCAATGGCTGGATGACAAAACCAGAGATTCTGCCCTGAAAAAACTCACTGCCATGGAGATAAAAGTCGGCTATCCGGAAAAATGGATTGACTACTCAGGCGTTGATATCAGACGAGATGACTTTTACGGCAATTTAATGCGACTGAGTGCCTTTGGAACACGACGTAATCTGGATAGACTCGGGCAGCCTGTGGTTACTGACGGTTTTTCTGTAAGCGGTGTAACTCTTCCCACAGATGTCAATGCCGCATACTCTCCACAAAATAATCATATCGAGATTTCAGCTGCCATTCTCCAACCACCTTTCTTTTTTACGGATCTTGACCCCGCAGTTAATTTCGGTGCAATTGGTGCAGTGATTGGTCATGAAATAACCCACGGTTTTGACAGCAGCGGAAGACAGTATGATGCTTCAGGAGAACTTAATAACTGGTGGACGGATAAGGATGCTGAAGAATTTACTAAAAAAGCCAAAGTGTTAATTAAGCAATATGACGGATATGAAGCACTCCCCGGCCTGCATGTGAACGGAACACTGTGTGTGACTGAAAACATCGCTGATCTAGGTGGAGTTACTCTGGCCCATGCAGCCCTGCAACGCTCCTTGAAGGGTAATCCTCAGACTGAAAAAATAGACGGATACACCCCTGACCAACGATTTTTTCTCTCCTGGGCACATCTCTGGATGAGTAAATACCGGCCGGAAATTGTCAAAATACTGGTGGAGGGAGATTCCCATCCGCCAAGCCGTTTCCGGGTAACCGGGCCAATGGTCCATCAGGACAGTTTCTATAAGGCCTTTGAGATTACCGAGAAAGATCCCATGTGGCTTCCTGAGAAGGATCGCTTAACAATCTGGTAAGAAAATATAAAATACAGAGAAATGATGATGAAACAATCAATCAGAAAAAGGATGTTTTTTGTTGTGCTGGCGACACTGCTATCCCCGCTAAGCTTGTCAGCGGGCACCACAAACCCGAGTTTTGACTGCAACAAGGCCACAACTGAATCCGAAAAAATGGTATGCAGCGATCTTGAGCTTGCACGTCTTGATCGTGAGTTGAACAGAGTCTACATGCTGGCCTATAACAATTCTGCACTTGATAAGAGAGGTAAAAGATACCTGAGGGCAGAACAGGTCGGCTGGATTAAGGGGCGTGACGAAACCTGGAAGGTGGAAGATAAAAAACGTTATGTGACAGAGCTTTATGCGTTTAGAATTGCAGAAATCCTGCAAAAGTACCCTGCCTCACGTGCAGCGAATAATAAAGAAATAAGCAGTGGGCCAACAACTTACGACTGCTCAGGTGAAGTATTGGAAGCCTACAATGTGCAGAGCAATCCCCCAATGGCAACAATTTATTTTAAAGGGAATCTCCGGGGTCCTCTCTCCCGGAAACCAGCTGCCAGCGGTAGCAAATATCGTATGGACTATAGCAATGGGATGGGTATAGAGCTTTGGGCCAAAGGTAAAGAGGCAATGCTCACAACCATCGAAGGAGAGAAAATACAGTGCCGGGAGGTACAACCTGCCGATGCTCAAGGGAATACTGCTTCTCAAGGTTCTGTAACATTCCCCGATATCGAAAATTATCCCTTGCTGAAAAATGCCAACGCTCTTTTTATGGAAAAACTTCTTGGAACAATACAGGCGGACTGTCCCGGAGGTACCGCTGGGCGCAAATTCCCGTTGTCAGAACCTGAATACAACAGCAAGCGCAAACGTAGCCTTGAAGCTTTTCAATCTGCTTTATCCCACTTCACTTCAAAAAGAGCTGCAGAAATGGATATCCTGCTGCAGGGAAAATCCATTCTGGATTTACAGTCTCTGATGGATTCAGGCAAGCTGAGTTCAAAAGAGCTGGTTATATACTATGCAGATCGTGTCAAACGCTATGATATCGACAAGTTAAACTCAGTAATGGAACTTAATCAGGATGCACTGGAAATAGCCATTACGCTGGATAAAGAGCGTGATGCCGGCAAAACCCGCAGCGCAATGCATGGTATTCCTGTTCTACTGAAAGACAATATCGCAACCGGTGATCAGATGCACACCACAGCGGGTGCTGCAGCACTGAAAGACTGGGTTGCAGACCGGGATGCCTTCCTGGTAAATCAGATTCGAGCTGCCGGAGGAATTATTTTAGGAAAAGCCAACCTTTCTGAATGGGCAAACTATATGGATCCCTGTATGCCCAGCGGATTCAGTGCCCTGGGCGGTCAGGTACGTCATCCCTACGGCCCTTTTGATCCACTGGGATCCAGTACCGGTTCTGCTGTCTCCGTTGCGGCGAATTTAACCACTGTCAGTGTTGGCTCTGAGACATCCGGTTCGCTGATACAGCCGGCTCGTGTCAATTCTCTCGCGGCTCTGCGTCCCAGTCAAGGACTGGTCAGCCGAGACTATGTTATTCCACTTGGGAGCAATCTGGACAGTCCCGGTCCCATGGGCCGGACGCTCAGCGATGTGGCGGTTCTTCTCAATGCCATGATTGGTGTTGATGGCGCTGACCAAAAAACAAATGACGCTGCATCTCTTGCAAACACTGATTTCACCCAATTTCTTTCCCTTGAAAAGGCAAAACAACTGAAAGTTGGTGTGATCCTTTTTGAGCAGACCATAGCAGCCAAAAAAGCTGCCATGGAGAAACAATCAGGTGAAATCATAAGTGCAGAAGATTTAAATTTGCTTATTCCTCTGGTGGTACCTGGTAACCCCCACCAGGCAATACAAGCGCTCAAGTCACAGGGTATTGAAGTGGTTGAAATAAAACAAGCGGATTTGCCGGGTGATGTTGATACTGCGCAACCACAGTTGGCTTACGGATTTCACACTGATCTGGATGCTTTTCTCAAGGGACTCAATAAACCAGCTCCCATATCCACAACTGGAGAAGTGGTTGAATTTAACAAAAAAGATATGGCTAACCGCGCGCCCTATAATCAGCATTTTGTGGAGTGGTCGGTAAACAGTGAACAGACGGAAGAAGAATATGTGCGTCTTGTCGGGGAGGCACAGGCCTACGCCAGAGCGTGGATGAAAGCCATACTTGTCAAATATGACGTTGATGTCTTAGTCACAGGAACATCATATACAAACAATGCAGGTGCTGCTGGTATCCCGGCTCTTACAATTCCTGCAGGACTTGATGCAACTGGGCAGCCCACAGGTCTTATCCTTTCAGGTGACTATCTTTCCGAACCAAAACTCTTTGCAATCGGCTATGCATTGGAACAGGCCATACATGGCAGGGTGGAGCCCGATCTTGAAAAGGTACTCACAACATTATCGGTTATGAAAATTGTGTCAAACTCAGTTTGCCGGCAAATCTTAGATGAGTGACACATTGCATCTCGGAAATAATCGGGGACAGACCACATTTTCTGCTTGGTGTCAATATTGAATTATTTAGTCAAATGGTAACTGTTCAGCTGCACCCCACCTTCGTCCATTTAGAGCTTCTCGAGTAGCACAAGTACGCTTCGAATCTCTAAATGAACGAATCTGGAGCACATCTGAGCAGTTACAGTCGGCGGTTGTGCAAAT